>SCUQ01000558.1 GCA_004297635.1 Rhizorhabdus sp.
CCAGCCTGCCGTCTCTCGTCAGCATCGTGCCGGCCAATATCGCGTTCCTGAAGACCGCCGGTATCGACATCGACGCCAGCTATCGCACCCGGGTGGGCGACAATGGCAAGCTCAGCCTGCGCTGGTATGCGAACTATCTCGATAAGTTCGACTCGCAGCAATATGTCGGCGCGCCGGTCGCCCATTATGCGGGCGTCAACGTGGTCGGCTCCAACCCGGCGGGCTTCCCCCGCTGGCGCGGCAACTTCACGGTCGACTATGAGCAGGGTCCGTTCGGCATCACCCTGTCGGAGCAGTATATCCACAAGATGCGGCTCGACATGCCCGGCGGCCCGACGCGGAGCCGCTTCGTCGACAACAGCGTTCCCGCCTTCTGGTACACCGATCTTTCGGTGCGCTACACGGTCGAGGCCGGCGGCGGCAGCTTCGAGCTGTTCGGCAATGTCAGCAACCTGCTCGACCAGAAACCGCCGATCATTCCGGGCACCGTTCCCGGCGTGAACCTGCCCACCAATATCGCGATCTACGACTTCATCGGCCGGGCGTTCACCGCCGGCGTCCGCTTCAAGTTCTGATCATCCATCATCCGCGTCCCGGGGATGCGGATGATATCCATCCCGGGAAAAGGCCGTCGGCGTCAAGCCGGCGGCCTTTTCCTGTTTTCGGGCGCTTACCGGCGCGTCTTCGTACATTTGCGTATTCCGGCTGCGGCTCCGCTGGGTGAAACCCAAGCCCTCATCGGGGCCGTCAGTTGCGGGGATTGGCGTAGTGGATATGCAGACTGGAATGTTGAGCGGGCGAAGCGGCGGCGGAGAGGCGAACCGCTCGTGCGAGGGCTGTGCGGTGCGCGCCTCCGCGATCTGCTGCTCGCTCGATCCGGTGGCGCTCGACGCGCTCAGCCGTCTCGGCCGCAAGATCCACGTCCTCGCCGGCCAGACGCTGGTCTGGGAGGGCGATGAATCGATCCTGGTGGGCAATGTCCTTGCCGGCATGCTCAAATTGTCGACCGTGACCGGTGACGGGCGCGAACAGATCGTCGGCATCGTCTATCCCTCGGATTTCATCGGCCGGCCGTTCGGCCGCGACAGCCATCACAGCGTGACCGCGCTGACCGACGCATCGCTCTGCGTATTCGGTCGCAGCGCCTTCGACCGCTTCGCCCATGAGCATGGCGAGGTGGAGCATGCGCTGCTCGCGCGCACCCTGGTCGAGCTCGATCGCGCGCGACACTGGATGCTGCTGCTCGGGCGCAAATCGGCCTGCGAGCGCGTCGCCAGCCTGATCCTGGAGATGAGCGCCCGGCTCAACGCCGAGCAGGAGATCGCGCTGCCGCTGTCGCGCCAGCAGATGGCCGATGTGCTGGGGCTGACGATCGAGACGGTCAGCCGGTCGCTGACCAAGTTGAAGCATGCGGGGATCATCTCGCTGCCGGGGACACGCCGGCTCACGATCGACGCGCCGGATAAGTTGAAGCGTATCGCCGACGGCTGAAGGTTTGACCTCGGTCAAGGACCCGTTCCCGCCAATGGGCGATGGCCCGGCGACCTGGAAAAAAGAGGAAGAAGATGGACGCTCTGTTGTTCCGGAGTGGGGGGTGGTTCTGCGCCTTTCTGCTTGCCGTGGTCGCCTGCATGCTGGCGGTGGATTCCGCCTTTGCGATCCAGATGGGCATCGTTGCCGTGGCGGCGCTGGTGACGCTCGTCGCGACCCTGCGGCAGGCCGATTTCGAAACCCTGGGCGGGCGTTCCGGCCGGCCCGTCGCGACGGGCTATTATGACGATGTGATCCGCTGGGGCGTGATCGCGACGATGTTCTGGGGCCTGGCCGGGTTTCTGGCCGGGCTCTACATCGCGTTGCAGCTGGCCTTTCCGGCGCTCAACCTTGGCCTCGAATATAGCAGCTTCGGGCGGCTGCGCCCGCTGCACACATCCGCGGTGATCTTCGCCTTCGGCGGCAATGCGCTGATCTGCACCAGCTTCTGGGTGGTGCAGCGCACCTGCCGGGCGCGGCTCGCCTTTCCGGCGCTCGCCCGCTTCGTCTTCTGGGGCTACCAGCTGTTCATCGTGCTGGCGGCGACCGGCTATCTGCTGGGCATCACCGAAGGCCGCGAATATGCCGAGCCCGAATGGTATGTAGATATCTGGCTGACGATCATCTGGGTCAGCTATCTCGCCGTCTATCTGGGTACGATCGTGCGCCGGTCGGAGCCGCATATATACGTCGCCAACTGGTTCTATCTCAGCTTCATCGTCACCGTGGCGATGCTGCACCTCGTCAACAACATGTCGATGCCGGTCTCGCTGTTCGGATCGAAGAGCTATTCCGCCTTTGCCGGCGTACAGGATGCGCTGACCCAATGGTGGTACGGCCATAATGCGGTCGGCTTCTTCCTGACCGCCGGCTTCCTGGGCATGATGTATTATTTCGTGCCCAAGCAGGCCGAGCGCCCGGTCTACAGCTACCGGCTGTCGATCGTCCATTTCTGGTCGCTGATCTTCCTCTACATCTGGGCGGGTCCGCACCACCTCCATTACACCGCGCTGCCCGATTGGGCGCAGACGCTGGGCATGGTGTTCTCGGTCATGCTGTGGATGCCGAGCTGGGGCGGCATGATCAACGGGCTGATGACCCTGTCGGGCGCCTGGGACAAGGTCCGCACCGATCCGATCATCCGCATGATGGTGCTGGCGCTGGCCTTCTACGGCATGTCGACCTTCGAGGGGCCGATGATGAGCGTGAAGGCGGTCAACAGCCTGTCCCACTATACCGACTGGACGATCGGCCATGTCCATTCGGGCGCGCTGGGCTGGAATGGGATGATCACCTTCGCGGCGATCTATTTCCTGACGCCGCGCCTGTGGGGCCGCACCCGCCTTTATTCGCTGCGGATGATCAACTGGCACTTCTGGGCGGCGACCCTGGGCATCGTCCTCTACGCCTCATCGATGTGGGTGGCGGGCATCATGCAGGGGCTGATGTGGCGCGAATATGGGGCCGACGGCTATCTCGTCTATGCCTTCGCCGACGTCATCGCCGCGATGAAGCCCTATTATCTGATCCGGGCGACGGGCGGCATTCTCTACCTGGCCGGCGCGCTCATCATGGCGTGGAACATCGCCCAGACGATCCGCGGCAAGCTGCGCGACGAAGCGCCGCTCGCCGATGCCCCCTATGACCCCGCGCTGGACAAGCCGATCCAGCCGGTTGCGGCCTGAAGGATCCCGCATCATGGCAAGCAAAATCCTCGACCATGGCAAGATCGAGCGCAACGTCACGCTGCTGCTCATCCTCGCCCTCATCACCGTGGCGATCGGCGGCATCGTCGAGATCGCGCCGCTCTTCTGGATCGACTCGACGGTCGAGAAGGTGAAGGGCGTGCGACCCTATACCCCGCTCGAACTGGCGGGCCGCAACGTCTACATCCGCGAAGGCTGCTACAACTGCCACAGCCAGATGATCCGTCCGTTCCGGGACGAGGTGGAGCGCTATGGCCGTTACAGCCTGGCGGCCGAGAGCATGTATGATCACCCGTTCCAGTGGGGATCGAAGCGCACCGGCCCCGATCTGGCGCGCGTCGGCGGCCGCTATTCGGACGAGTGGCATGTCCAGCATCTGGCCGATCCCCGCTCGGTGGTGCCGGAATCGATCATGCCCGGCTATGCCTTCCTCAAGACCCGCGACCTGCCGGTCGACCGGCTCGACGCGCATCTGCGGGCGCTGCGCCGCGTGGGCGTTCCCTATAGCGACGAGGATATCGCCAAGGCGGTCGAGGATGCGATGGCGCAGGCCGATCCCGATGCCGACGCGAGCGGCCTGAAGGCCCGCTATCCCAAGGCGCAGGCCCGCGATTTCGATGGCGACCCGAAGCGGCTGACCGAGATGGACGCGCTCGTCGCCTATCTCCAGATGCTCGGCACGCTGGTCGATACGCGCGCCGCCGAACCGATGGAGCAGGCGCGATGACCTATGATCTGCTGCGCCATGCCGCCGATAGCTGGGGGCTGCTGTTCCTGACGCTGGTCTTCGTCTTCGCCGTGTGGCGGGCCTTCCGGCCCTCCGCGCGCGCGCATCACCGCGACGCCAGCCTGATCCCCTTCCGAGACGAAAGTCCGAACGATGACTGAGCAGAAGATCGACGAGGCGACCGGAGTCGCTACCAAAGGCCATGAATGGGACGGTATCGAGGAACTCGATACGCCGCTGCCCCGCTGGTGGTTGTGGACCTTCTACGCGACCATCCTTTTCGCGATCGGCTATTGCATCGCCTATCCGGCGATCCCGCTGCTCCATCGCGCGACGAGCGGCGTGCTCGGCTGGTCGAGCCGCGGCGATCTGGCCCATGACATGCGCGCGGCGGATGCCGCCGGCGCCGCGACGCGCGCCGCGATCGCGCGGGCCGACATCGCGACGCTCGACCCGCAAAGCCCGCTGATGCAGGCGGCGGTCGCGGGCGGCCGGGCGGCGTTCAAGGTCAACTGCACGACCTGTCATGGCGCGGGCGCCGCCGGCAGCAAGGGCTATCCGAACCTCAACGACGATGACTGGCTGTGGGGCGGGGACCGCGCCGCGATCCACCAGACGCTCGTCCATGGCATCCGCCAGCCCGATGATGCGGCGACCCGCCTGTCGCAGATGCCGGCCTTCGGCCGCGACGGCATCCTCAAGCCCGACGAGATCCAGGATCTGGTGTCCTATGTCCGGCTGATAGCCCGCAAGGAGCCGGCCAGCGCCGGCGCACGGCGCGGGGCGCCATTGTTCGCGGCGAACTGCGCGATCTGTCACGGTGCCGATGCGAAGGGCAATCGTCAGTTCGGCGCGCCGAACCTGACCGACGCGATCTGGCTCTATGGCGGCGACCGCGACGGCCTGACCGCGACGATCACCAATGCCCGTGCCGGCGTCATGCCCGCCTGGGGCAACAGGCTCGACGCCGCGACCATCAACATGCTCACCGCCTATGTCCATTCGCTCGGCGGCGGCGAGTGATGTCCAGCCATGAGGATCGCACCGGAAAGCAGGGCGGGCTCTATGCCCGCCGTGCCGATATTTTCCCGCGGGCGGTCGACGGCTTCTACCGGCGGCTCAAATGGATCGTCATGGCGGTCACGCTGGCCATTTATTATGTCACGCCCTGGCTGCGCTGGGATCGCGGCGCCTATGCGCCCGACCAGGCGGTGCTGGTCGATCTGGCGCATCGCCGCTTCTACTTCTTCGCGATCGAGATCTGGCCGCATGAATTCTATTTCGTCGCGGGGCTGCTGGTCATGGCCGGGGTCGGGCTGTTCCTCGTCACCTCCACGGTGGGCCGTGCCTGGTGCGGCTATGCCTGTCCGCAGACGGTGTGGACCGACCTGTTCCTCCATATCGAGCGCGCGATCGACGGGGATCGCAACGCGCAGCTACGGCTGAGGAACGCGCCGTGGAGCCTGAACAAGATCGGCCGGCGAACGCTCAAACATGGCCTGTGGCTGATCGTGGGCATGCTGACCGGTGGCGCCTGGATATTCTATTTCGCCGATGCGCCGACGCTCGCGCGCGGCCTATGGACCGGCGATGCCGCGCCGGTCGCCTATGTCACCGTCGCCGTCCTCACCGCCACCACCTATGTCTTCGGCGGGCTGATGCGCGAGCAGGTCTGCATCTATATGTGCCCCTGGCCGCGCATCCAGTCGGCGATGCTCGACGAACGATCACTGATCGTAACCTACAAGGACTGGCGCGGCGAACCGCGTTCCCACGGGATCAAGCGCAGCGAGGATGCGGGCGACTGCATCGACTGCAGCGCCTGCGTGCAGGTCTGCCCGACCGGGATCGACATCCGGGCGGGGGCGCAGCTCGCCTGCATCACCTGCGCGCTGTGCATCGACGCGTGCGACGAGATGATGGGCAAGATCGGCCGTCCGCGCGGCCTGATCGATTATGCGACGCTGGAGGACTGTCGGGCAGAGGCTGCCGGCGCCCCACCGGTTCCGATCCGACGCACGCTGCTGCGCCCCCGCACGCTGGCCTATTTCGGACTCTGGGGCGCTGTCGGCCTGGCGATGATGTTCGCGCTGGGCGCGCGCACCCGTCTCGACCTGTCGGTCGCGCATGACCGCAATCCGGTCATGCGCGACCGACAGGTCGAGACGGGTG
>SCUQ01000559.1 GCA_004297635.1 Rhizorhabdus sp.
CGACGATATTCCGCATGAGGTCGTCAAGCTGTCGAACATGCGCAAGGTGATCGCGCGCCGATTGACCGAATCGATGCAGCAGAGCCCGCATATCTTCCTGACGGTCGATATCGTCCTCGATCCGCTGCTCAAGCTGCGCGGCCAGCTCAACACCGCGATCGAGGCCAGCGGCGTCAAGCTGTCGGTCAACGATCTGCTGATCAAGGCGCTCGCCAAGGCGCTGATCGAGGTGCCGGAGTGCAACGTCTCCTTCGCGGGCGACACGCTGATTCGGTACAAGCGCGCCGACATCTCGGTCGCGGTGGCGATACCGGGCGGTTTGATCACCCCGATCATCAAGGGCGCGGACAGCAAGAGCGTCGGCACGATCGCGGCGGAGGCCAAGGACCTCGCCCAGCGCGCCAAGGACGGCAAGCTCCAACCGAACGAATATCAGGGCGGCACCGCCTCGATCTCGAACATGGGCATGTTCGGCATCAAGCAGTTCACGGCGGTGATCAATCCGCCGCAGGCGATGATCATGGCGATCGGCGCTGGCGAGAAGCGGCCTTATATCATCGACGATGCGCTTTCGACGGCGACGGTGATGTCGGCGACCGGCAGCTTCGATCATCGTGCGATCGATGGCGCTCTGGCCGCGCAGCTGATGCAGGCGTTCAAGCGGCTGGTCGAAAGCCCGCTCGGCCTGCTGGCCTGACATGACCGGCGCCGCAGAGGTGCCGCCGGCCGGCCATCCCGCGATCCGCGTGGTGGCGATGCCGGCGGACACCAATGCGAATGGCGACATCTTCGGCGGCTGGCTGGTCAGCATGATGGATCTGGCCGCCGGCACGGTCGCTTCGCAGCACAGCAAGGGGCGGGCGGCGACGATCGCGATCGACGGCATGACCTTTCACCGGCCCGTCAGCGTCGGCGATGTGGTGTCGGTCTATGCCGATCTCATCTCGGTCGGGCGCACGTCGATGAAGATCGACGTCACCGCCTGGCGCCGCTCGCGCAACGGCCTCGAACATGAACGCGTCACCCATGCGACGATCACCTTCGTCGCCATCGATGATCAAGGGCGGCCACGCGCCGTCGAAGCATAGAATCGCAAGGAGCACAGCGTGGCGGACACTTACGATCTGATCGTTCTCGGCTCGGGACCCGGCGGCTATGTCGCCGCGATCCGCGCCTCGCAACTCGGCCTGAAGGTAGCGATCGTCGAGCGGGAACTGCTCGGCGGCATCTGCCTCAACTGGGGCTGCATTCCGACCAAGGCGCTGCTGCGCTCGGCCGAGATCTACCACCATATGCAGCATGCCGAGGCGTTCGGCCTGTCGGCGGTGAAGCCGGGCTTCGACCTGGCCAACGTCATCCAGCGTTCGCGCAATGTCGCCAAGCAGCTCAACCAGGGCGTCACCGGCCTGATGAAGAAGCACAAGGTCGCCGTGCATTTCGGTGATGGCGTGCTGACGGGCAAGGGTATGCTGACCGTTACCAAAGACGGCGCGAAGACGGTATTGAGCGCGAAGAACATCATCATCGCGACCGGCGCCCGCGCCCGCGACCTGCCGTTCGCGAAGGCGGATGGAAAGCGTATCTGGACCTATCGGACCGCGATGACGCCACCCGAAATGCCCACCAAATTGCTGGTGATCGGCTCCGGCGCGATCGGGCTGGAATTCGCCAGCTTCTACAGCGACATGGGCGCGGACGTGACCGTGGTCGAAATGCTCGACCGCATCCTGCCGGTGGAGGATGAGGAGATCAGCAGCTTCATGACCAAGGCGCTGACCAAGCAGG
>SCUQ01000560.1 GCA_004297635.1 Rhizorhabdus sp.
GTCACCGGGCAGAAACCCCAGCCGCTCGCCCGCCTCGACGGCGGGACGCGACAGGATCAGCCGGTCGACCGTGCCCTGGATGAGCTGCTGCACCGCTTGCGCGACTGCCAGATAGGTCTTGCCCGTCCCTGCCGGCCCAAGCGCGAAGATAATGTCGGAGCGGTTGAGCGCCTCCATATAGCGTATCTGGGTAGCCGATCGGGGGACGATCGTCTTCTTGCGCGTGCGGATCATCACCTTGGGCGGATCGGACACGTCGTTGCGGATGATGCCGTCAAGGGTTGGCTCAGCCGACATGGCGATCACCGCCTCGACCGCGCCGCTGTCTAGATCCTGTCCCTGGACGATCCGGTTGTAGAGGCCGGTCAGCACCTCCCGGGCACGTCCGGCCGCTTCCGCTTCGCCTTCGATCTGGAGCTTGTTGCCCCGCGCCGCGATATAGACCCCCAGCCGGTTCTCGATCGCCACCAGATTCTGATCGAACTCGCCGAATAATCGGCCGAGAAGCTGGGGTCTGTCGAAGACGATCTCTAGCCGGGCGCGATCTCCGGCCTGCGCGGGAACTGGCTTGCGCGACATAAGGAGCGGCAGCTTCCTTTCTATGTTCGACCCGGATGATGGCCATCCGATGACAACGATCCTACGCGCATTTGGACCCATGCGAAGGGGGAAAGCGGCGCGATGGAGGAGTTATCCACCGGGGATGTGTCCATTGGGTGACGGTGGCTGCTTGTCCCGCCGGGCACGGGCAGCGATCCGGAGAGACGATCAGGCCGCCCTCTGCCCCGCCACGATCGCCCCCGTCATGCTGTTCGGCCCCGCCGCGACGATGTCCACCGTTACCAGTTCGCCGATCGCCGGGCCATCTTCGACGATCACCGACTGGAGCCAGGGCGACTTGCCGATCCGCTGGCCGGGCCGCTTGCCGTCGCGCTCGATCAGCACCTCGCAGCGCGTGCCGACCGTGGCGAGGTTGAAGCCGTGCTGCTGCTCGTTGAGCAGCGCCTGGAGCCGTTGCAGCCGATCGTCCATCACATCGGCTGCGATCTGGCCCTCCATCGTCGCGGCGGGGGTGCCCGCGCGGGCGCTGTATTTGAAGCTGAATGCCTGGGCGTGGTTCACTGCGCGGACGACGGCCAGGGTCTCCTCGAACTCAGCCTCGGTCTCGCCGGGGAAGCCGACGATGAAGTCGCCTGAAATGGCGATGTCGGGCCGGGCGGCACGCACCCGCTCGATGAGCCGCAGATAGCTCGCGACGTCATGGCTGCGGTTCATCGCTTTCAGGACGCGGTCAGACCCCGCCTGTACCGGCAAGTGGAGAAAGGGCATCAGCTTCGTCACAGTGCCATGGGCGGCGATCAGGCTGTCGCTCATGTCGTTCGGGTGGCTGGTCGTGTAACGGATGCGGGCGAGGCCGGGCAGCCCATCGAGCACGCGGATCAGGCCGTCGAGACCCTGTAGCCGGCCCTTGTCGTCCTCTCCGGTCCAGGCGTTGACGTTCTGGCCGAGCAGGGTGATCTCGCGCGCGCCGGCATCGATCAGCGCCTTCGCCTCGTCGATGATCGCCGCCCACGGCCGCGAGATCTCGGCGCCACGGGTATAGGGCACCACGCAGTAGGTGCAGAATTTGTCGCAGCCTTCCTGTACGGTCAGGAAGGCGGACGGCCCCTGCCGGCGCCGTTTCGGCAGCGCATCGAATTTGGAAGCGGCCGGCATGTCCGTGTCGAGCGCCCGGCGCCCCTCGGCGGCGTCTGCGACCAGCCGGGCCAGATTGTGATAGGCCTGCGGGCCGACGACGATATCGACGGCGGGTGCGCGACGGGGAATCTCGGCGCCCTCGGCCTGCGCGACGCACCCCGCTACCGCGATCATCGGCTGCTGGCTGCCCCGCGCCTTCTTCACGATCCGGCCGATGTCCGAATAGACCTTCTCGGCCGCCTTCTCGCGGATGTGGCAGGTGTTGAGGACGATCAGTTCAGCCTCGTCGGCGCTGTCCGCCACGGTCATGCCTTCGGCCTCGAGCAGCTCGGCCATGCGCGTGCCGTCATAGGCGTTCATCTGACAGCCGAACGACTTGACGTGGAAGCTCTTGGGGGTGGGGCGCGACATCGCGGCGCCTATAGGCCAAGAGGCGGCAAATAAAAAGGCTCGCCGCCGCTGGCCCGAACGCCGCTAGAGGCCGAGCGCCGCCGTGATAGAAGCCTGCGCCTCGGCGGCGATCCGCTTGCGGTCGTCGGATGGCGCGAGCGGCGGGAGGAAACGGATGACGCAGGCAAGCCGGCCAGCCCGGCCGAGCACATGGCGGGCATTGAGGCCGAGTTCGTCATCCCCCGTCCAGGCGATTTCGGCGGCGGCCTGACCATAGTCGATCGCCACCGGCTGGACGACGATGGCAGGCGGCGGTGGGGCGACCGAGGCGAACAGGGCGGGGCGGAAGGGGAAGAGCGTGACGCCATCGCCCGTCGTTCCTTCCGGGAACAGGGTGATCGGGTGATGGAACAGCAGGGCCTGGCCGAGCTGATCGACCTGACCGCGCGCGGCGCGGCGGCTTTCGCGATCGATGAAGATCGTGCCGCCGATCCGCGCAAGCATGCCGACGAGCGGCCAGGCACTGACGTCATCCTTCGATATGAAGAAGGTGGGCGTGGCACCACCCAGCGCGAGAATGTCCAGCCAGGTCACGTGATTGGCGACATAGAGAACATCGCGGCCGATCGGTTCGCCCTCGATCCTGACGTCGAGGCCCAGCGATTCGCCGAACCATTGCAGGAAGAAGCGCGGCCAGCCGATACGCCTGCGTACGGGCCAGGTGAGAACATAGCCGGTCAGGCAGAAAGCGAGGACGAACAGCGCGAAGCTTAGCCGCCCGATCATCCGGTATCGCGTCACCGCAGTCTATTTCGGACGGTGGGCCGAGACGCCGTACAGTTCGAGCCGGTGGTCGACGAGCCGGAAGCCCAGCTTCTCGGCGATGCGGCGCTGCAGTTCTTCAAGGTCACGGTCGACGAACTCGATCACTTCGCCGGTCTCGACATTGATGAGATGATCGTGATGGGTTTCGGGCGCCGCCTCGTAGCGGGCGCGGCCGTCCCCGAAATCATGGCGTTCGAGAATGCCGGCATCCTCGAACAGCCGCACCGTGCGATAGACGGTAGCGATCGAGATGCCCGGATCGATGGCCGCAGCGCGCTGGTGGAGCAACTCGACATCCGGATGGTCGACCGCATCGGACAGGACGCGGGCGATGACCCGCCTCTGCTCCGTGATCCGCAGCCCCTTGTCAGCGCAGAGTTGCTCGATGTCGATCTTGCCGGCCATGAAGCCTTGTTAGCCGTATCGCAACTGCGAATACAAGGTCGCGCTATGCTTCAAATGCGTCAGGGGAGCAGATTTCTCCACTCCCCCGCGCAATTTTTCGATCAGCGGGTGCGGCGCTTGGTGCCGAGGCCGATCTTCTTGGCGAGCGACCGCCGCTGCTCGGCATAGTTCGGCGCGACCATCGGATAGTCGGCGGGCAGGTTCCACTTGGCGCGATACTGCTCGGGGGTCATCTGATAATGGGTCATCAGATGGCGCTTGAGCATCTTCAGCTTCTTGCCATCCTCGAGGCAGACGATGTAATCGGGCTTGATCGACGCGCGGACCGATACGGCGGGCTCCTGCTTCACTTCCGGCTCGACCAGTTCATCGCCCAGCGACGAAAGTGCATTGTGCACATTCTGGATGAGCAGCGGCAGATCCGAAACCGCGACACTATTGTTGCTGACATGCGCGGAAACGATGTCCGCGGTCAAAGCAATCAAGGTTTCGGTAAGGCCGTTATTGTCCGACATGAGGTGTCCCTTATTCACTGATAGCGATAGAATAAATCGAGAAATGCATCGCAGGTGCATTCAATCCTGGCGCTCTGCCCCCATTTTTTCGTTATTGCAACGTGATTCAGAATGAAAATACACGTTAAGCCTGCGACAATGCACAGGATAAGGTCAGTGCATCGTGAATTTGTCCATTGGCGCCGTGATAGTAACCGGGCCTGCGGCCAATCTGTACGAATCCTGCACGTTTATATAGTTCGATGGCAGGATTATTGTGTCGTACTTCAAGGTGCAGACGATGGCCGTTACGCTGTCGCAATATCGCGCGGCTGCGATCGATCAGCGCCATCGCCACGCCCTGGCGGCGGTGATCGGGCGACACCGCGAGCAGGAGCAGCTCGGCCTCGTCGACGATCTGGCGATTGAGGGCAAAGCCGACGGGCTGCTCGCCGATCCAGGCCAGCGACAGCCATACGCCCGGCATGGCGAGCATCGACATGGTCTGGACCTCGTTCCACGCTTCGCCATAGCCGGGATCGAAGGCGGAGTTCATGACCTCCATGACCCGATCAATAGCGGATATGCCCGCTTCGGTGACGACGATATCGCTCACGCGGCCGGCTTCGCGTCGGCCGCGCGGCCATATATCGGGGTCGGCGGCAGGGCGGCGAGGGCCGGCGGCAACTGCC
>SCUQ01000561.1 GCA_004297635.1 Rhizorhabdus sp.
CGCTCGCCGAAGCGAGCATGGAGTGCGCCCAGCAGGTCCACCAGCTCGCCGTCGGCACGGACCAGCTCGGGATGGTCGACCAGCGGCACCAGCGTTCCGTCGAAATCGATGAACAGACTATGGGTGTCGGGAGTGACGGCCGGGGGTGGTGGAAGCACCGGTTGGTGGGGCCGGGTCAGCATGTCATTGCCTCACCGCAATGAAGGATGTTGGATCAAGCATATTTGGACGGGCCGGGCCTCAACTGGGTTCAGTCGAAGGGAGGACGCCCGGCAGCCGGTCGAGTTCCGCTGCATGTGCGAAATGGCAGGGAGAGCTGCCGATGGCCCAACGGAAAGCACCCCCGGGCAAGGGAACCCGAGGGTGCGTCCCACGCGGAGGAAATTGCCAGTCCGGCCGCGTGTATCGCTTGTGATGTCGAGGCGTGCGGACTCGGCGGCGGCTCGACATCACACATGATCAAAGGGTGTGGCCTCCCGGGGCGGGTGGCTTGGGGGGAGCCCCGGGAGGCGGGCTGGGAAGGGCTTCCCGGCCGGTCTGGGCGCGATCCGACTGGCTGGAGCGGGACCGCGCGCCATTCGATGGTCTCAATGGGCCGCGACGACGACCCGGCCATTTTCGGCGAGCTGGGTGCCGGCCTTGGCAAGCGCCAGCTCGACCTGGGGCATCGCCTTGGCGACAGCCGTCTTCGAGCAGCTCTTGGCCGAGGCCGCAGCCCGGAGCGAAAGCTCGCTGGTCACGCCGCACACATGATTGGCGGCGCGGGTAACGCGCGCCTTCAGCGCCGTGGCGCCATCGGCGCTGCCGAGGTTGAGATCGGCATAGCGGACCTCGGCGCTGCGCGAGGCATCCTGCGCGAAGGCGGGAAAGGACATCGTGCCGGCGGTCGCAGCGGCGGCGGCAAGGGCGATGAGGAAGGTCGAGCGGTTCATGGTCATTCTCCTGTTGTGCGCCGGACCGGAATGGCGTTCCACGGGTCCGGTGAAATCCCTGTTCGCGGCGGCCGGCCGGTAGTCCGTGCCGCCGATGCGCAACCATCTATGGGAAGCACCGTTGAGGCGCATGCGGGCTTCGACCGACGGCGCCCGCCCCTCCACCAAGGACGATTGCGGCCGACGAACGCATCGCGGGAGTCGACGAACGACAGGAAGATGCGCCGCAGGCATCGCAAATCTTCGAATCGATCCTTCTGTGCTACGAGCGCACAGGATGATTGAAACAAAACTGTCACATTATTAGGGAGGCCCCTGACCGGGGATAAGAATCATTCGTCAGATTGCCGTCCTGCCCTATCGCACCAATGAAGCAGGCCTTACCGAGGTCCTGCTGATAACGTCGCGCGAGACGAAGCGATGGGTGCTGCCGAAGGGCAACCGCATCAAGGGGCTGAAAAGCCACGAGGCCGCGAGCCACGAGGCGTTCGAGGAAGCCGGCCTGGTCGGCATCGCCTGTCCCTATGCGATCGGAACCTATCAATATCGCAAGCAGCGCCGCAACGGCGGCGAACGGCCGGCGACCGTCGACATCTTCCCCTTTTCCGTCACCGCGCAGCTCGACGAATGGCCGGAGAAGGACCAGCGCGAGCTGCGCTGGTTCGCGCCCGCCGACGCGGCCACCGCGGTCGACGAACCCGAACTCGCCGATATCCTCGGCAATTTCGTCCCGCCCGTCTGGAATCCCGGATTGGCCGAACGTCTCGTCACGGCCACGCGCCGCCACACAGCAGAAAGGTTCACCATCGTGCGCTGGTTCCAGGCATTGCTGCCCAAGCAGGGCAGTTTCTTCGAGCAGTTCGAGGCCCACGCCGCGCTGAACGTGGCGGCGGCGGACGCGCTGGGCAAGCTGCTGCAGGG
>SCUQ01000562.1 GCA_004297635.1 Rhizorhabdus sp.
ATGGTTTCCCAGTCCGAACGGCTGCCCATGATGATACCGATCAGCGGCGCTGCGGCCATGCGACGTCCCCCTCAAAGCCCGGTTTAGCGCTCCGACAGATAATAGCGATCCCTGGCGGTCAGATCGTCGGCAAGTTCATAGACGATCGGCTGGCCGGTCGGGATCTCCAGTTCGGTGATCTCGTCGTCGGGAATGTTCGACAGATGCTTGACCAGTGCGCGCAGCGAATTGCCATGTGCGGAGATCACCACCCGCTTGCCAGCCTTCAGGTCGGGCGCGATCCGTGCCTCCCAATAGGGCAGCACCCGCGCGATCGTATCCTTCAGGCTCTCGGTCGACGGAATCGGGATGCCGGCGTAGCGGCGGTCCTTGCCGAGATCGAACTCGCTGCCGGCCTCCAGCACGGGCGGCGGGATATCGAAGCTGCGGCGCCAGACCTTGACCTGCGCTTCACCATGTTTGGCGGCCGTCTCTGCCTTGTTGAGGCCGGTCAGCCCGCCATAATGGCGCTCGTTCAGCCGCCAGTCCTTTTCGACCGGCAGCCACAGCCGGCCCATCGCCTCCAGCGCCAGGTTGAGCGTCTTGATGGCGCGGGTCTGGAAGCTCGTATAGCATTGGTCGAAATCGAGGCCCCTGGAGGCCATCAGTTCGCCGGCCGCGATCGCCTCGGCGATACCCTGTTCGGTCAGGTTGACGTCCCACCAGCCGGTGAAGCGGTTTTCGAGATTCCAGGCCGACTGGCCGTGGCGGATCAGTACGAGGGTGGGCATCTCTTCTCCCTGAGCGGTTTCGCGGCGGGTGTTCAACCCCGCCGGCCCGGAGCCGCGGCAATCGATGGCGGAAACGGCTGAAAGACGCTCCCACGCGACGGAAGGGGCGTCTTAGTGGGCTGTCGCCTTTCTGTCACCCTTGCAAATCGGCAAATGCTGGCGCGAAATGCTCGCCGACGAACGCCGGGAGAGAGAGCCGATGCCGATTGCAGCCAGGACCATCCGCTATGAGCATGGCGGGGTGGAGTTCCAGGCCTATGCCGCCTGGGACGACACGGGCCACCATGCCCGTCCGATCGTGATGGTCGCCGGCACGTTCATGGGCCGCACCGAATTCGAGGCGGGGAAGGCGCGCGCTCTGGCCGCGCTCGGTTATGTCGGCGTGGCGATCGACGTGTACGGGCTCGGCCATTGGCCGGCGGACCAGGATGAGGCGCGCGCGCAGATGGACCTGCTCGATGCCGATCGCGCCCTGCTTCTGGCGCGCCTTAATGCCGCACTCGCCGCCGTCCGGACGCTGGGCGGCCCGGCCGATGGCGGGCGGGTCGCGGCGATAGGTTTCTGTTTCGGCGGCAAATGCGTACTCGATCTCGCGCGCAGCGGCGCCGATGTCGCCGGGGTCGTCAGCTTCCACGGCGTCTACGACCCGCCGCCTTTTCCACGTCGCAAGATCGCGACGAAAGTCCTCGTCCTGCATGGTTGGGACGATCCGGTCGCGCCGCCCGAGTCGGTGCTGGCGTTGTCGAAGGAATTGAGCGAGGCCGGCGCCGACTGGCAGCTTCACAGCTATGGCCTGACCGTGCACGCCTTCACCAATCCCGCGCGGGGGGCGATGTACAGTGCTGACGCCGACCGCCGCAGCTGGCAGGCGATGACGAACTTCCTGGAAGAGATATTCCCCTGACGTTCGCGGCGGAGCAACCACGGCAGGAAGATCAGAA
>SCUQ01000563.1 GCA_004297635.1 Rhizorhabdus sp.
GCTCTTCCGATCTATCGCGCCCGCCGCGCGCTCGATTATCTGGTGGGCTTCACCCTGTCGCCGGTGCTGTGGCGCAAGCTGCCCGGCGCCAAGTCGGCAGGGCGCGTCCAGTCGGTGGCCCTCCGCCTCGTCGTCGATCGCGAGCGTGAGATCGAGATTTTCAGGCCCCAGGAATATTGGTCCGTCACCGCCGACATGGAGCATGACGGCATCCCCTTCGTCGCGCGCCTGTCGCGCTGGAAGGGGCAGAAGATCGACCGCCTGACGATCGGCAACGGCGGTGACGCCGCAGCGGCCCGGGCCGATGTCGAGGCCGGCCGCTTCTCGGTCGCCACGATCGAGACCAGGCCGCTGAGCCGCAATCCACCGGCCCCCTTCACCACCTCGACCCTGCAGCAGGAGGCGGCGCGCAAGCTCGGCTTCTCGGCGAGCCACACGATGCGGATCGCCCAGGCGCTCTACGAGGATGGCGCGATCACCTATATGCGGACCGACGGCGTCCAGATGGACGGCAGCGCCATATCGGCGGCGCGTGGCGCGATCGCCAGCCGCTATGATGCCTCCTATGTGCCGGACAAGCCGCGCCAATATGTCGCCAAGGCCAAGAATGCGCAGGAAGCGCATGAAGCGATCCGTCCCACCGATTTCTCGAAGGACCGCGCCGGCGGCGGCGATCATGCGCGGCTCTACGATCTGATCTTCAAGCGTGCGCTGGCCAGCCAGATGGCCTCCGCGCGACTGGAGCGGACCACGGCCGATATGGTCGACGGCACCGGCCAGCACGCCCTGCGCGCGACCGGTCAGGTCGTCCTCTTCCCCGGCTATCTGGCGCTGTACGAGGAAGGCCGCGATGATGAAGGCGACGAAGAATCGCGTCGTCTGCCGCGCATGAAGGAGGGCGATGCGCCCGCCAAGAAGAAGGTCGATTCGGAACAGCATTTCACACAGCCGCCGCCGCGTTATTCGGAGGCGAGCCTCGTCAAGAAGATGGAGGAACTGGGGATCGGCCGGCCGTCGACCTATGCCTCGATCCTCCAGACGCTCAAGGATCGCGACTATGTCACGGTCGAGAAGAACCGCTTCACGCCCAATGAGAGCGGGCGGCTCGTCACCAGTTTCCTCGAACGCTTCTTCGAACGCTATGTGAGCTACGACTATACCGCCGGGCTCGAGGAGAGCCTCGACGACGTGTCGGGCGGCCGGGCCGGCTGGCAGGCGGTGCTCGAGGCCTTCTGGAAGGACTTCAAGCCGAAGACCGCCGAGGTGATGGAGCAGAAGCCTTCTGACGTCACCAAGGCGCTCGACGCGTTCCTGGCGCCCTATCTGTTCCCCGACAAGGGCGACGGCACCGATCCGCGGCTGTGCCCGGTCTGCGCCGAAGGCAGCCTCAGCCTGCGCGGCGGGAAGTTCGGCGCGTTCATCGCCTGCTCCAACTATCCCGAGTGCAAATATACGCGCCGCTTCGCCCAGGCGGGCGGCGATGGCGACGGCGCCGATGCCGGACCGGTCATTTTGGGCACCGATCCCGAAACCGGCCTGGAGGTGTCGAAGCGTGCGGGCCGGTTCGGGCCTTATGTCCAGCTCGGCGACGGCAAGGACGCCAAGCGCGGCTCGATCCCGAAGGACGTGCCCGCCGAGGATCTCGATCTCGCCATGGCGCTGAAGCTCGTCTCGCTGCCCCGCACGGTGGGGCTGCATCCCGAGACGGGCCAGCCGATCACCGCATCGATCGGCCGCTATGGCCCCTATCTGCTCCACGACGGCAAATATGGCCGGCTGACCTCGACCGCCGAGGTGTTCGAGGTGGGCATGAACGCGGCGGTGGTCAAACTGGCGGAGGCGGCGGCCGGTGCGGGCCAGCGCCGGGGTGCCGCCGAGCCGCTCAAGACCTTCGGCGAAAGTCCTGTGACCGGCAAGGAGGTCAAGCTGATGGCGGGGCGCTTCGGCCCCTATGTCACCGATGGCGAAACCAACGCGACCCTGCCCAAGACCGCCAATCCCGACGAGATGACGGTGGAGGCCGCGCTCGAACTGCTCGCGGCGCGTGCCGCCAAGGGGCCGGCCAAGGGCAAGAAGGGTGCGAAGAAGGCTCCGGCGGCGAAGAAGGCGCCGGCCGCGAAAAAAGCCCCGGCCAAGAAGGCGGCATCCAAAAAAGCCAAATAGGCCGGCTGTCCTGTGCGTCCCGACGCCGTGCGGCGGACCGCGACGGCGGGGACTCGCCGCCCGCGATTCTTTGCTGTATCGGTCGGGCCGGCGATGAGGGTTGGCTTATGCATCTGATGCAATTGCTGAATTCGCTGGATGAGCTGCTCTACGCGATCATGAGCTGGCTGATATTCTATCCGCTCACCCTGTGGCGGACCTTGCGGTCACCCGCCTCGATGATGCGCTATGCCGACCGCGAACTGGCCGACGATGTCGAGGATCGCTACGCCGATACGGTCAGCCCACCGCTGTTCCTGCTGCTGTCGGTGCTGCTATCGCACGGGATCGAACTGGCGCTGATCGGGGACAGCCCTCTGATCCGCAACCAGCGCGGCCTGTCGGTGCTGGTCAGCGACGACACCAGCCTGATCATGATGCGGATGATCTTCTTCGGTTTCTTCCCGCTAATCATGGCGACCCGGCTGGTGCGCCTGCGCGGGGCCAGCCTGTCGCATCAGAGTCTGAAGCAGCCCTTCTACGCCCAATGCTATGTCACCGCGCCGTTCGCGCTGCTGAATGGATTGGCCGCGACGCTGGTCCAGTATCACCAGTGGCAGGGGGCGAAGGAACTGGCGCTTGCCCTCGTGGTGGTGGCGTTCCTCTGGTATCTGACGGTCCAGGCCCGGTGGTTCGCCGACAGCCTCGGCACCTCACTGGCGAAGGGGTTGCTGCATGCCATCGTGGCCACGGTCGGAGCGCTTCTGATCATCATTCTGATGACGCCCGTTTTCGCCTGACAATCGCCTGACGGCGGATATTGAGGAGACGATCGATGCGGATGCTGTACAAAGTCACCATGATGCTGCTGGCGCTGCCGCTGCTGACGGCGCGCCAGGCTGTGGCGAGCCCCTCGGACGACACGCTCAACCTCGTCTGCGTGGGCGAGGGTGAGATGATGGGTTCGGAATATACCAACCGGCTCGAATGGGACAAATATGACCATAAATACCGGGCCAAGTCCGGTTACGAGACGCGGATGAAGAATTTCGAATCCGCGATCACCATCCAGATTCAGGGTAATGACGGGCGCATCCGCCTGCCCAAGAAACTGATCCCGCCGCTCCATTCGGGCGGCGACGATCAGCATTGGTGGCAGCTCGACGACATCCGCGTCACCGAGGACGAGATTCGCGCCAGCTACAGGCTCAACGGCATGAACAAACCCAGCGTCAAGATCGACCGCGGCAGCGGCCTGATCGCGATCAAGGGTTTCGGCCAGGGCTTCACCGGCCGCTGCGACAAGATCGACGAGGGCACGCGCCGCTTCTGATCGGCTCCGGTCAGCGCATCGATTGCCGCAGGTCGAGCAGGGGCTGCTGCGATACCTGGATCGCGCCGCTGCGCGGACGATCGATATCGAGGATGATGGTGAGCGCGAGGCTGAGCAGCATCAGCAGCAGGCTGGTGGCGATCCGATGGTGGCGGCCGTTGGCGGCGAGGATATAGCCCAGCATCACCATCGACAGCGCGGCGTACAGCAGCAGCACCTGCAGTACCCGGCCGGGGATATGCGCCGATCGCGCCGCCAGCCGCGCCGCGGCGAGATCGAAGCTTTCGTTCATCGCGTCCATCACCGCGCGGGACAGTTGCGGAGAACTGTCGGCGCGGATCGCCGATCCGGCGACGGCCCAGAGCTGTTGCTGAAGGCGTGCCGTCAGGGCCATGTCGGTTGCGCGCACCTCATGATCCGACCAGCCGATCCGTGCATCGGCATAGACCCTCAGCAGCCGGGACATCTCGGTGCGCGCCGGCTCCTCCAGCAGCTGTGCTCGCAGCCATGTGGTGCCGATCGCATTGGCCTCCTGCACCACCAGCTCGCGTCGCGTCTCATAGCGGTTGAGCGCGAGCGAGAAGGTGAAGCCCAGGAGCAGCGCCAGCAGGCCCAGCACGGCGGACAGCAGGTGATCGGGACTGCCCTTGCCTGGGCCTTGCTCCCCGCGCAGCCGGCGAAGGCCGATATGTCCGCGATAGCCCAGCTCGACCGCCGAGAGCAGCGCCAGCAGGATCAGCAGTCCGATCAGTCCCAGAGGGGCTTCATCCAGTGCGGCCATGCATGTTCTCCGCGTGGGCGATCAGGCCCACAGCCGCATTCATGTCGAAAGCGGAACGAAAATGCCAGCGCGCGCCTTGGCTCTGTCTACAGGCCCATCGCCTTATAGGCGGCGGCAAGCGTCGGCGCCGCCAGCGCGCGGGCCTTCTCCGCGCCCTTGGCGAGGATCGCGTCGAGCTCGTCCGGATTGGCCTTCAGCGCCTTCAGACGCTCGGCGATCGGGCCGAGCTTGCCGGCGAGCAGCTCGCCCAGCGCTGGCTTGAACGAACCGAAGCCCTGGCCGCCGAACTGGGCCAGCACATCGGCCGGGGTCGCGTCGGTCATCGCGGCATAGATGCCGACGAGATTGCGGGCCTCGGGCCGGCCTTCCAGCCCGTCGACCGTGTCGGGCAGCGGCTCGGGATCGGTCTTCGCCTTGCGGACCTTCGACATGATCGTCTCGGCATCGTCGGTCAGGTTGATGCGGCTCATGTCCGACGGGTCGGATTTCGACATCTTGGCGCTGCCGTCGCGCAGGCTCATGACGCGCGCGGCAGGGCCGCCGATCACCGGCTCGGGCAGGGTGAACAGCTCGACGTTGAAGTCGGTGTTGAACTTGGTGGCGATGTCGCGGGCCAGCTCCAGATGCTGTTTCTGGTCCTCGCCCACCGGCACATGGGTGGTCTTGTACAGGAGCACGTCGGCGGCCTGCAGCACCGGATAGGCATAGAGCCCGATCGAGGCGCCCTCGCGATTCTTGCCCGACTTTTCCTTGAACTGGGTCATCCGGTTCAGCCAGCCGATCCGCGCGGTGCCGTTCAGCAGCCAGCACAGCTCGGCATGGGCGGGCACGTCGCGCTGGCGGAACAGCACCGCCTTGTCCGGGTCGATTCCGCAGGCGACCAAGGCGGCCGCCATTTCGCGGATGTTGTTCGACAGCGTCGCCGGGTCGTTATGCACGGTGATCGCGTGCAGGTCGGCCAGGAAGAACAGGCACTCGCCCTCGTCCTGCATCTTCACCCAGCGCCGGATCGCGCCGAGATAATTGCCGAGGTGCAGGTTGCCGGTGGGCTGGATGCCCGAGACTGTGCGCTTGTAGGTCATGATGGCGGGGCTTTTGGGGCGCGGGGCGGGGGAGGTCAAGCAGGACGACCCCTTACCCGTCCCGCTGAACTTGTTTCGGCACCCACCGCGTCGTGACAGGACCGGTCCGGGCGGACGAATGGATCCTGAAACAGGTTCAGGATGACGCGCGGCAGGTCAACGCTTCCGCCGCAACTGCCCTTTCAAAGTGGCGAGCGAATAGGCGCCCAGCCCGAACACCAGCCCGAAATAGACGGCCATGCCCGACAGGATCAGCACCAGCAGCGCCACCGTGCGTTCGATCAGGCTGCGCCCTGTCCATGGATCGATCCACGGGTTCAGGAAGAGCAGCATCACGCCCATCGCGATGGTCGCGGCAATCAGCCGCACGCCGGTGCGGCGCAGCCGCGCGTCGATCGCGAAATGGTCGCGGCGGCGCAGGGTGACATAGAGCAGGATCGCGTTCACCCAGGCCGATATCGCGGTGGACAGCGCCAGCCCGACATGGGCGAGCGGCCAGATCAGCACCAGGTTGAGCGCGAGGTTGACCAGCATCGCCACCAGCGCGATCCGCACCGGCGTCCGCGTATCGGCCCGCGCGTAGAAGCCCGGCGTCAGCACCTTGATCAGCACATAGGCGGGCAGGCCCAGCGAGAAGGCGGCGAGCGCACGCGCGCTGGCGATCGTGTCGATGGCGTTGAACGCGCCGTGCTGCAGCAGGCCCCGGATCAGCGGGGTGGCCGACACCATCAGCCCGGCGGTGGCGGGCAGGGTCAGCAGCAGCACCAGTTCGATCGCGCGATTCTGCGTGTCGAGCGCCGCTTGACGATCGCCGCCGCCCAGCTGGCGCGACAGGCTGGGCAGCATCGCGGTGCCCACGCCGATGCCGATCAGGCCGAGTGGCAACTGGTTCAGCCGGTCCGCATAATAGAGATAGGAAACCGACCCTTCGGGCAGGAAGCGCGCGGCCAGCGTCGTCGAGATCAGCAGGTTGAACTGCACCGCGCCCGCCCCGATCGCCGCCGGTCCGATCAGCGCCAGCAGCCGCTTCACCTCGGGCGAGAGGCGCGGCAGGCGCACGCGCAGGCGCACCCCGGCCTGCCAGCAGGCGAGGATCAGCCAGCCGAGCTGCAGCGCCCCCGACAGGGTGACGGCGATTGCCTGGCTGCGCGCCGTCTCCACGTCGCTGTGGCCCCGGAAGAACAGCAGGCTGGCGATCAGGCAGATGTTGAGCAGGATCGGCGCCGCCGCGTTGACCCAGAAGCGGTTGAGCGAATTGAGGATGCCGCCCAGCAGCGACACCAGCGAGATCAGCATCAGATAGGGGAAGGTGATCCGGGTATATTGGGTGGCGAGCGCGAATTTTTCCGGTCCGCCATCGGGAAAGCCGCCGGTCATCGCCCAGACGATCGGCGCCGCCGCCACCATCATGCCGATGGTGAAGAGGATGAGCACCGGCAGCAGCACCGACAGCACATCCTCTGCGAAGCGCAGCGCGACCGCCAGGCCCTGGCCGGGCTGCTCCGCCTCACCCTCGGCGACGGTGCGGTTGAACATCGGCACGAAGGCGGCGGAAAATGCCCCTTCCGCGAACAGCGCGCGAAACAGATTGGGCAGCCGCCACGCGATCAGGAAGGCATCGGACGCGAACCCCGCGCCGACGAACCGCGCCATCAGCATGTCGCGCAGGAAGCCCAGCACCCGGCTGACCAGCGTCAGACCGCCGATCGTCGCGCTGGCGCGCAGCAGGCTCATTTTCTAGCTCCTCCCCGGTATGGAGAGGGGGACCGCCCGCAGGGTGGTGGAGGGGGGCTGCGGCGCATGATGTCGATCGAGTTCAGGAGGATGGCCCCCTCCACCATGCTCCGCATGGTCCCCCTCCCCGTGCCGGGGAGGAATGAAGGGGGCATCCAGCCTCAAGCCTCTCCAGCCGGCTGCGTCTCGGCGAGCTGCGCCTGCTGCTCGGCCTGCTGCATATAGAGCGCGCCGAAATCGATCGGCTCCAGCACCAGCGAGGGGAAATTGCCGTCGCGAATCGCATCGGCGGCGACGCGGCGCGCGAAGGGGAACAGCAGACGCGGCGCTTCCGCGAGCAGGAAGGGGGGCAGATGCTCCTCGGGAACGTTGCGGATGCCGAACAGGCCGGCATAGACCAGCTCGACGACATAGGCGGTCTGGTCGCCCTGGGTCGCGGTGATCTCCACCTTGAGCGCGACCTCATAGACGTCCTCGCCCGCCTGCTGCGACCCGATGTTGAACTGGACGTCGATCTTCGGCTGCTCGGGCGCCTGATAGATCGCCGGCGCGTTCGGATTCTCGAACGACAGGTCCTTCACATATTGGGCGATCAGCGCGACCTGCGGCAGATGATCCTCGCCATTGGTCATCGTCTCGGGGGCGCCCGTCTCTTCGCTCATTGCACGTCTTTCCATCTCGGTTGCGTCCGGGCGTGCGGCGCTTCCGCCGCGCCCGGCAATCGGGCACGCGCCTAGCAGGCGGGGCCTTGGGGGGCAATGCCGGGTTGGGGGCGGGCGGCCCGCGCCGCTCCATATCGGGGCATCATGGCGGCCGCCGATCGGATTGTGCCGCCGCGCCATTTGAATAATGCCGCCATTGCCCCTATGTTGAGGGCAGGCAGCGTATTGGAGGCCCGGTGACCACGATTGTCATTTTAGCGATGGTGTTTCTGTTCGTCGCGTTCCGGCTATGGAGCGTGCTGGGCCGTCGCACGGGTCACGAGCAGACGATTGCCCGCCCGGCCGAGGCCGCGCCGGCGCCGATCGGCGCTGGTCGCACCCTGCCGGACAACAGCGCGCCCGTCCCGCCCGCCCGCCCCGCCAGTGTCGAGCCGCGCGCCGAAGCCGGGGTCCGCGCGATCCAGGCCGCCGATGGCAGCTTCGATCCGGCCCAGTTCCTCGAAGGTGCCCGTTCGGCCTATCGGATGATCCTCGAAGCCTATTGGCGCGGGGATGAGGATATGCTGCGGCGCCTCACCGATGACGATGTCCACGCCGCCTTCGCCTCCGCCATTGCCGCCCGCAAGGCCGCTGGCGAGCAGCTCGACAACCGGCTCGTCCTGATCGAAAATGCGGTGATCGAACAGGCCCAGCTCAATGGTCAGGCCGCCAGCGTCACGATTCGCTTCGACGCCGACATCGCCGCCGTCACCCGTGACGCCGATGGCAACGTCCTGGCCGGCTCGCTCGATGACGCGGTGCCGACCCATGATGTCTGGACCTTCAGCCGGAACGTCCGCTCCGACGATCCCAACTGGACCCTGGTCGAAACCGACGAGGCGCTGTGATTCGCCGTCTTTGCGCGGGCTTGGCCGCGCTTGCTGCGCTCTCTGCCTGCTCCGTCGTCCCGACCCCTGGCGGCGCCGGTCACCGGCCCCCGCCACAGTCGCATCATCACCGGCCCGAGCCGCCCGTCGCCGCGTCGCCGGTCGCGCCGGTTCCCGCGCCGAAGCCGACCAGCGCCGCGCAGGCCGGGGTGCAGCCGGGGCCGGGCTTCGTCAGCTTCGGCATCAATCCGGATGGCGCGCGCGCCGCGCTCACCGCTTTCCGCCTGTCCTGCCCCGCGCTCCAGCGCCGCACCGATCAGAGCGGGCTCACCCGCTCGGGTGACTGGGGGCAGGCTTGTGCGCAGGCGGTCGGCTGGCCCGATGCCGATGCCGCCGCCTTCTTCGCGAATCAGCTCGCCGTGGTTCAGGTCGGCGACGGCAAGGCCTATGCCACCGGCTATTATGAGCCCGAGATCGCCGGCTCGCGCACCCCGCAGCTGGGCTATGAGGTGCCGGTCTACAAGAAGCCCTCCGATCTCGTCGAAGGCGATCTCGGCGATTTCTTCCCGGACATGAAGGGCAAGAAGATCCGGGGCCGGGTGCAGGGCGGCAAGCTCGTCCCCTATCCCGATCGCGGCCAGATCGAGGATGGCGCGCTCAGCGGCATGAAGCTCGAAATCGCCTATGCCGCCGATCCGGTCGAATTCTTCTTTCTTCAGGTCCAGGGGTCGGGGCGGCTGCGCCTGCCCGACGGATCGGTTATGCGGATCGGCTATGATGGGCAGAACGGCCGCGAATATGTCGGCATCGGCAAGCTGATGCGCGACCGCGGGCTGCTCGGCCCCGGCCAGCTTTCGATGCAGGGGGTGATGGCCTGGCTGCGCGCCAACCCGGCCGAAGGCGACCGGATCATGCGCGAGAATAAGAGCTTCGTGTTCTTTCGCGAACTGACCGGCGCAGGGCCGATCGGCGCGCTCAACGTCGCTGTCACCGGACGGGTGACGGTGGCTGCCGATCCGGCCTTCGTGCCGCTGGGCGCACCGGTGATCCTCCAGCTCGACCGGCCCGAGGCGAATGGCCTGTGGGTGGCACAGGATACCGGTGGCGCGATCAAGGGATCGAACCGCTTCGACACCTTCTGGGGCGCGGGCGACGAGGCACGCATGATCGCGGGCGGGATGAGCGGGCGCGGCCAGGCCTGGCTGCTGATTCCACGCGCCGCCGCCGCGCGATTGGTGGGGCCCGATGGGCAGGCCGCTCGATCCTGACGAAAAGGCGCTCTGGCACAAGGTGACCGAGTCGGTCCGCCCGATCGCCCGCCGCGCCGCCCGAAAAAATGCCGCAGCCGCCACGCCCGAACCTCCGGCCATGACTGTAGCTGCGCCGAAGCGGGGCCGCGTATCACCGCTTCGCGTTCCGGCCGCAACCCCGGTCACGCAGCAGAAGCCGCTCGCCGACAGCCTGGACGGCGGCTGGGACAGGCGAATCAGGCGCGGCGTCACCCAGCCCGACTGGACCGTCGACCTCCACGGCCACACGCTCGACAGTGCGCGGCGGCTGCTCGACACGATGCTCGATCAGGCGGTGGCCGATGGTGTCCGCGTCATCCTGCTGATCACGGGAAAGCCCCCGCGCGACGATGATCGCAACCTGGACGGCCGCCCCCGCCGCGGCCTGATCCGCGCCTCGATCGGCACCTGGCTGCAGAGCTCGCGCCACGCGAGCCGCATCGCCGCCGTCCGCAACGCGCATCCGAGGCATGGCGGGCAGGGCGCACTCTACGTGATCCTGCGGCGGGATCGCGACGGGGGATAGCGGGGCCTGTCGGGCCTTGGTCCGGATAGCTGAACCGAAGCTTTCCAATCCTGCCCGGATTTCGTTTCAGCGCTGAAATATAGCAGCAAGATATAGGGCGAAAAGGCGGCGGCACGCACTCCTGCCCGCGGAAGGATTCCGCTTATGCCGCTCCAGCCGGCGCCGTCCGAAACGTCACGCCATGACCATCTCAAGCTCAGCGCGCTCGGCTGCGAGAATGGCCGCCATTCGGCGGTCAGCGGCAGCAAGGTCGAGATCAATGGGATCGTCCACGCCACCTGCCGCCATTGCGGCTGCGAACTGATGCGCCTCGGGGCATCGCGGCGATGGTTCCGGACGGGCAGCATGGGCTGAGCGCCGCTGTTCTCGACGGAGAAGGGCGACGCGTGCCGATCTTTTCCCTATAGGAATAGATGTTTCAAATATTTTCCTGATTATCTCGAATACCGCTTTGGGCTAAGCCGCGCGCACTGAGGTCAAGCGAGGCGGCGATGAACGACATGATCGACAAGGCAGG
>SCUQ01000564.1 GCA_004297635.1 Rhizorhabdus sp.
TGGTCGCCGGGCTATCCCCTGCTGTTCGTCATGAGCGCGCCGATATTGCTCGCGACGTTCCGGCTCGGCCAGTTCGGTACCAAAATCTCGCTGATCATCGTCGCCATGATCGGCATGGTCTGCACCATGTCGGGCTATGGCCCGATCGCTGCGATGATCCCGGATCGGGGCAACCAAGCGCTGTTCGTCCAATTCTATCTGGGCGTGATGCTGCTCTCCACCCTGCCGGTAGCCGCCGACCTCAACGCACGCCGCGCGCTCGCCCGGCGCCTGGTGGAGAGCGAGGCGAGCCTCCGGCTGCTGGCTTCCGAATCCGCCGATGCTCTCGTCCGCCTGGACGAACGTGGCTGCTGCATCCAGTCGTCCGGTGCGACCACCATGCTGCTGGGCATAGAAACGCGCGAGCTTGTCGGCAGCGCCTTTCCGGAACTGGTGGACGCGCGCGATGCCCCGGCGGTCCGGGATGCGCTCGAGGAGGCGTTGCGACAGCCCGGCACGGTCGCCTATTGCGAGTTCCGCCCGCGCGACCGCGACGACGACTGGCTTGAATGCACCCTGCGCGCGCTCGTCGACCAGGAAGGCCATGTATACGGCGCGATCGGCGCGATCCGCGACATTACGATCCGCAAGGAGCGCGAGGTGAGTCTGGTGCTCGCCGCATCGAGCGACAGCCTTACCGGCGCGCTCAACCATGCCGCCTTCATGGCCCATCTCGATCGCACGCTGGCGCACCTGACATCGACCCATCTCGCGTTGATCATGGTCGACGTCGATCATTTCAAGCGGGTCAACGATCGCTATGGGCATCTCGCTGGGGATCGCGTGCTGGTGGAACTCCACGCCCGCCTCCGGGCGCTTCTGCGCGACCATGACGTCATCGGGCGCCTTGGTGGCGACGAACTGGCGATCCTGCTGGACGGCACTGCGGAGGAGCTGGCAATCTCGATTGCCGAGGCGATCCGTATCGCCGTGTCCGACAGGCCGATCCTCATCGGCGACGAAGAGAAACCCCTGGCGGTCTCGATCAGCTGCGGGGTGGCGCAGGCCTATCCCGGCATCTGCCGGGAGGAACTGATGCGCAAGGCCGACGAGGCGCTTTACCGGGCCAAGGGCGGCGGCCGCGACCGGGTGGTGATCAGCGCCGAATAGGCAGGTCAGTTGCTCAGCACGACCACCTGGGTCGGTACCTTGCCGGCATTGCCCAGCGCGATCCGATAGGCCGCCGCGCGCGGCGGAGACCAGCGGCAGAGCGGGTAATAGGCGCTCGACCGATCGTCGCAGACCATCCGCCCCCGACCATCGGCGACACTGAGGTGGAGATCGGCATCGCCATCGCCGATCGCCGACACGAGCACGGTTTCCGCGCCACGCGCACGCACCGTCCAGCCGATCCGTTCCCCCGCCGGCAGCAGCCGCCTGAACTGGAGCGGCCCGCTGCCCCAGCTGCCGCCGATGATGCCCTTGGGCCGCGCGGCCGCGATGGCGGCGGCATCGGCGGCGATCGCGGCATCCGCCGGCGCCATCAGCTTCGCCTCCTCGATCAGTGACAGCACGACGGGCGAGCGATCGGGCAGGCTTTCGCGGGCGACAAGTTGCCCATCGCGTATCTCACCCTCCCGCAATCCGCTCGCCGCGACGATACGCGCAGCGACCAGCATGGTGCGGGCATCGCCGGCCCGCCGCGCATATTCAGCCAGCTTGAGGCCGAGCGCGGCATCGTCGACCGGCGACGGACCGGCAGCACCGATCAGCAACAGGGCGGCAAGGATGGGCCAGCGTGACATGGCGTCGGTCTATTATGGAGCGGACCGCCGCGCCAGCATCCAGCGCCTGAATTTATCTGACGCGCCCGGCGCCCGCCTTTCCTTTCTCCGGCACATCGGCATGATGATGATATGGGGCAAGAAGACGATACGATCGAACACAGCTTCCGCCGGCTGTTCCTGGGCCGGTCGGCGCTGATCCTTGAGGATGAGGCCGAAGTCGCCGAACTGATCGCCGCTGCGCTGGAGCGGGCGGGTTTCGGCCGGGTCGACGTGGTCGGCAATGGCCGCGACGCGGTCGAGCGGGCCGGCGCCGATCCGTTCGACATCCTGATTCTCGATCGTCAGACACCCGAACTGGACGGCCTCGGCGCGCTCGGCCGGATCCGCGCCGAGGGCGGCCGATCGAGCCGGGCACCGGCGCTGTTCCTGACCGCGCTCGGATCCGAGCGGCACAGGGTCGAGGGGCTGGCGGCCGGCGGCGACGACTATGCGGTCAAGCCGCTGTCGGAAATCGAACTGCTCGCCCGGCTCGCCGCGCTGCTGCGGCGGCGTGAATGGGACAGTACCTCCCCCAGGGATACCGCGCTCGCCTGTGGGCCGTTGCGCATCGATATCGGCGCGATGACGGCCAGCCTCTGTGGCCATATGCTCGACCTGACGGCGCGCGAATTCTCCATCCTGTCGCTGCTCGCGCGCAATATCGGCCTGCCGGTGACGCGATCGATGCTGTGGTCGGTCTGCTGGTCGACCTATAATTTCGTACCCGCCAACTTCGCGAACACGATCGACGTCCATGTCTCGCGCCTGCGGCGCAAGCTCGAGGCGTCGGGGAGCGAACTGCCCGCCAGCCTCAACCCGCTGATCGTCGCGGTGCGCAGCCAGGGGCTGATGCTACGCCGGCTGGACGGTGCCGGTTGAAGCCGCTTCTCCTTCCCGCCAAGACCGCGCTGCTGCTTGCTTTCTTTTCGGTACTGGCGCTGCTCCTCAGCCTCGCCGGGCTGGCGATGGTCGATCGCGACGCCCGCCGCATCGCCGCCGCCGAAGCCGCACAGCGCGATTATGAAGCGCTCGACGAGAAGCTGCCGGGGGTGATCGGCGACCCGGCGGCGATGCCGCTGGTCGCCGCCGCGATCGGCGAGATCGGCCAATATGCTGGGCGGACCGGCCAGCCGCGTGTCGCTCTGTTCCGCGACGCCACGGGCGCGGTGCGCGGCAGCTGGCAGGTCTGGCCCCGGCGTATCATGCCCTGGCGGGACGGTCTGGTGATCGGCAGCGCGCCCGATGGCAGCGATGTGATCGGGATCGAACGCCCCCTGCCGGGGAACGCCAGGCTGCTGATCGCCCGGCCGGTGAGATCGGCGAGCGCATTGCGCCGCTCGCTCGGTCTGTGGGGCGGCGGCATCGTGCTGCTGCTGCTCGGCCTGTCGCTGGCCACGGCGCTGATCGTCGGCGGCCAGACGGCGGCGCGCATCCGCCGGCTCAACCGTCTGTGCGACCGGGTCGGCGATGGCGATGTGACGGTACGCATCACCGATCTTGGCCCGCCTGATGAGATCGGCATCCTCGCGCGGCATATGAACGGCATGCTCGGCGAGCTCGAACGCCGCATCCATGGGCTGCGCGCGGCATCCGATCATATCGCCCATGACCTGCGTACCCCGCTCGCCCGCGTCCGTGCGCGGCTGTCGGCGATGGAAAGCGCCGCCGATCCCGAGATCGCGACGCAGGCCGCCCGCGCCGCGGGCGAGCTGGACCGGCTGATGGCGGCCTTCAACGCGCTCCTCGACCTGCGCGAGATCGAGTCCGACGTCAGTGCACCGCCAGCGCTGTTCGATATCGGCGTCGCCGTCGACGATGCGATCGAGCTCTATGAAGCGGTCGCCGAAGACGAGAAGCAGGTTCGCATCAGCCGGGAGATCGCCGCCAGCCGGTTCAGCGGCGACCGCGAGCTCATCATCCGCGCACTCGCAAATCTGATCGAGAATGCCGTGAAGGTCTCCCCTGCCGGTGGGGTGATCCATGTCTCGGCATCCGCGGCCCGCAAGGACGGCGAGGCCGCGCTGCAGCTCAGCGTTTCTGACGAAGGCCCCGGCTTCCCGGAGCAGGATGCCGCCACCGACATGCGCTCCACTTTGGGGGGCCACGGTCTCGGTCTGATCATCGTCCGCGCCATCGCCGAGCGCCATCGCGGCGAGGTGCGGGTCGAGCGGCTCGGCCCCGGCGCGCGGGTCACGCTGTTGCTCCGCACCCCCCGCCTGCTCGTCGCCTATGAATGAGCGGACGGCTTGCGGTCCACCGGGCCGCCGGCATAGCCTGTGGCATGACCGGCAAGCCTGACCGCCCCCTGATGCTCATCGGCGCCGTATGGCTGGCGGGGCTGCTGCTATCGGGCTGGTCGCCCCATGATCGCGCCACCTGGTGGATGGAGGTGGCTCCGGTACTGATCGCCTGGCCGATATTGTTCGCGATCCGCCGCCGCTTCGCCTTCACGCCGCTCGCCCTCATGCTGATCGGATTCCATGGTCTCGTCCTGATGCTGGGCGGTGCCTACAGCTATGCGCGGGTTCCCATAGGCTTCACCGTGCAGGACTGGCTGGGCCTCGCCCGCAATCCCTATGACCGTTTCGGCCATCTGATGCAGGGCTTCGTGCCTGCGATCGTGATACGGGAGATATTCGTCCGCCGCGCGCTGCTGCGCGTGCGATCGATGCTGGCGCCCATCGTCCTGCTGATCTGCCTCTCCATCAGCGCACTCTACGAACTGATCGAATTTGCGGCAGCGGTGGCTCTAGGCCAGGGCGCGGATGCGTTTCTTGGTACCCAGGGCGATCCTTGGGATACGCAATGGGACATGCTGATGTGCCTGACCGGGGCTGCGCTGTCGCTTCTTGCGCTAAGCCGTTGGCATGACGGGATGTGCGCCCATAGTTCGTTTATCGGGCGTTCAGCTTCAGCCGATTAGATTTCGGCGCTCTCGACTTCACCCATGGAGGCACAACCATGCGTTTCGTTCGGACCGCCATGATCGCAACAGTCGCCTCGGCCGCCATCGCGGGCGCCGCGCTGGCCGCAGGCAACGATGCGAAGATGATGCTGGTCGCACTGCCCGACGGCTCGGTGCAGCATATCCGCTATCAGGGCGACGTCGCCCCCCAGATCATCGTCCTGCCCGCCGCGCAGCCCGTCGGCCTGTTCGACGCCGCCTTCGGGCCGGGCTCGCCCTTCGCCGAGATCGAGCGCATATCCGCCGTGATGGACGCCCAGGCGGCAGCGATGATGCGTCAGGCCGGTGCCATGCAGGCGCAGGCCCCGACTCCCGGCCGGGAAGGCCAGGGAATCATCATGACCAACGCCCAGGGCGAACCGGTTGGCGTGATGCGCTACAGCTATGTCTCGACCACGACGACGGCCGACGGCTGCACCCAGACGATCAGCTACAGCTCGGATGGCGCCACCACCCAGCAGCCCAAGGTCGTCAAGACGAGCTCGGGAAGCTGTGGCACCGCTGCCGCGCCGCAGGCGAGGCCGACGACCCCGGTGAAGAGTATCCCCACGGCAAAGCCCACCCCAAAGGTCACGCCGGTCAGCGCCCCAAGGCCGCTCCCCGAATTTACGCCATCGCCCACGATCTGAGCGTTCGAGACAGGAGAGGATGAGGGGCCGGGGGCAACCTCCGGCCC
>SCUQ01000565.1 GCA_004297635.1 Rhizorhabdus sp.
ACCCTGCGCACCCCTTTCCGTTCATACCGAACAAGGGCTTCAGCCTGCTGTTCGATCTGACCCGCCTGTCGGATGGCGAGCAGATCTTCGAGTTGCTGATGGTGCCATCGACCCTGCCGCGCTTCATTCGCCTGCCGGGCGAAGGCGCGCGCTATGTCGCCATCGAGACGATGGTGCGTCGGTTCACCGGGGTGCTCTTCCCCGGCTATGAGGTGCGCGGCCATGGCGGGCTGCGCATCATCCGCGACAGCGATATCGAGGTGGAGGAAGAGGCCGAGGATCTCGTCCTTTACTTCCGTACCGCGATCAAGCGCCGCCGCCGCGGCCGGGTGATCCGGATCGAGCTGGAAGGCGGCATGTCCGCGTCGCTGGAGCCGCTGTGGCGCGCGCAGGTCGGCGGCGCCGACAGCTTCGTCACCGAGGCGGGCAGCTTCCTTGGCATCGCCGATCTCGCCCAACTGGTCGAGGAAGACCGGCCGGACCTGAAATTCACGCCGTTCAGCCCGCGCTTTCCCGAGCGCGTTCGCGAACATGGCGGCGATTGCTTCGCGGCGATCCGCACCAAGGATATCGTCGTCCACCACCCCTATGAGACGTTCGACGTGGTGCTGGCCTTCCTGCGCCAGGCCGCGCAGGACCCCGATGTGGTGGCAATCAAGCAGACGCTCTACCGCGCCGGCAAACAGTCGGCGGTTATCCGGGCACTGGTCGACGCCGCAGAGGCCGGCAAATCGGTGACGGCGGTGGTCGAGCTGAAAGCACGCTTCGACGAGGAGCAGAACCTGATGTGGGCCTCGCAGCTGGAGCGCGCGGGCGTGCAGGTCGTCTATGGCTTCATCGACTGGAAGACGCACGCCAAGGTGTCGATGGTGGTGCGCCGCGAGGGCGACGGGCACCGCACCTACTGCCATTTCGGGACGGGCAATTATCACCCGATCACGGCGCGGATATATACCGATCTCAGCTTCTTCACCGCCGATCCGCGGCTGGGGCGGGATGCGGCGCAGCTGTTCAACTATATCACCGGCTATGTCGAGCCGACCGATCTAGACCTGCTGACCATATCGCCGCTTGGCCTGCGCGACGAGCTGTGCCGGCTGATCGACGCCGAGATCGATCATGCCCGCGAAGGCCGGGATGCCGCGATCTGGATCAAGATGAATTCGCTGGTCGATCCGGCGATCATCGAGAAGCTCTACCGCGCCAGCGCGGCGGGGGTGCAGATCGACATGATCATCCGGGGCATTTGCTGCCTGCGTCCGGGCGTCCCGGGCCTGTCGGAAAATATTCGGGTGAAGTCGGTCATCGGCCGCTTCCTGGAGCATAGCCGCATCGTCTGCTTCGGCAATGGCGCCGCGCTGCCCAACCGGAAGGCGAAGGTGCTGATCAGCTCGGCAGACTGGATGCCGCGCAACTTCGACCGGCGGGTGGAGTTTCTGCTGCCGATCGAGAATCCGACCGTCCATGCCCAGATCCTTGATCAGGTGATGGTCGCCAATCTGATCGATGACGAGCAGAGCTGGCATCTTCTGCCGGATGGCCGGTACGAGCGGATCGTGCCGGGCCGCCGCCCGTTCAACCTGCATCGCTATTTCATGACCAACCCGTCACTGTCGGGGCGGGGTGCGGCGCTGCGCCAGAGCGGACAGGTGCCGAAGCTGTCGCTCAAGCGCGGCTGACGGCTTCGGGAGGTGCCGGTAGCCAGCGCGCCGCCACGCCGACCCACAAAAGTGCGAGGCCGTAGCCGGCGAGCACGTCGCTCGGCCAGTGCACGCCCAGCGCGATGCGGCTCCAGCCGATACCGGCGGCCATGATGAGGGCGAAGGGCAGCAGCCATCGTCTGAACGCCGGGAACAGCATGGCGATCGCAAGCCAGGTGAGCAGCGTGCCCGCCGCATGGGAACTGGGGAAGCTGTGCGTGCTGACCTCGGTCAGTCGATCGGCGAGCGGCGGGCGTGGGCGCGCGACCAACGCCTTCATCGCTTCGATCATCAGCCGGCCGCTGCCGATCACGGCGAACAGCCAAAGCGCAAGGGCATGATGGCGTCGAGCGATCAGCCAAGCCGCGATGAGCAGCGCCAGCGGCCCGAGCACCGCGAATCCGCCGATCGCGGTGAAAAATTGGAAGGGAGCGACCCCATCGTTACCGGCCTCGAGCCGTATCCGCTCGAACAGCAAAAGGTCGAGCCGGGGCGACAGCAGCCAGAGCGAGAGGCCCGCGGCCAGCATGGAAAGCCCCGCCAGGGCCAGGATCGAGGAAAGACGCATGGCGTTCCGTGGCACGATCGCGGTGGGCGTGGCAATGCTGCCTCCCTATCTACCGCGTTTGATCCTGCGCGGAAATCCGCTAGACCCGAGGCATATGTCATCCATCTCGATGTTCCGCCGCG
>SCUQ01000056.1 GCA_004297635.1 Rhizorhabdus sp.
AAGCGGCTGGGCACGACCCATGGCTTCAATCCGGTAATCCTCCACCCCGACAGGCCGCTGGCGGCGACGCCCGGCCGCTGCCCGGTCCTCATCTGGATCGAGCAGGTCCCCCCGATGAAGCGGATCAAGACCGAAAAGCTGTTCCAGCAGGTCGGCATCACCGGCCTCGATCGCGCGAAGATCAGCCTGACCCGAACGAAAAGCGGGCTTATCGTCCGCGCCGACCGCTGATATCGGCCGGCGCATGGCCAGACAAAGCTTCGCCCGCCGCGCACTCCGCTGGACGATTCGCGCACTCGTCATCTTCGTGATCGGCTCGGTGCTCTGGGTGGGGCTCTATCGCTTCGTGCCCCCGCCCGTCACCGTCACGATGCTCGCCAATGCAGTGGACGGGCGCGGCATCACCAAGGACTGGATGTCACTGGACGAGATGTCCCCCAATATGGCGCGCGCCGCGATCGCCGCCGAGGACGGCAATTTCTGCACGCATCACGGGTTCGACTTCAAGGCGATCCAGAAGGCGATGGAGAATAATTTCCAGGGGGACCGGCGCATCCGCGGTGGATCGACGATCAGCCAGCAGACCGCCAAAAACGCCTTCCTCTGGCAGAATGGCGGCTATTTCCGCAAAGCGCTGGAAGCCTGGTTCACGGTGCTCATCGAACTGCTCTGGCCGAAGCACCGGATCATGGAGGTCTATCTCAACCTGGCCGAGACCGGGATCGGCGCCTATGGCGCCAATGCCGGCGCGATGCGCTATTTCCACCATGATGCCTCCCGCCTGACGCGGGCAGAGGCGGCACGCATCGCGGCGGTGCTGCCCCTGCCCAAGAAGCGCGAAGCGATATCCCCCAGTGGCTTCACCCGCCGCTATGGCGACCGCATCGCCCGGCGTATCGGCCAGGTGCAGCGCTACGGTCAGGACAGCTGCCTGAAGTAAAGGGACGCATAGCGCTCATAGGCGCCATGCCGAACTTGTTTCAGCATCCGCCGGTCGGCACGCACAGACCGACAGGCTTCAGCTGCGGTGTCAGCTGAACGGCATCTTGAAGCCGGCGGGCAGCGGCAGGCCCTGGGTCAGCTTCTGCATTTCGGCATTTGATGCGGCGTCCGCCTTGGTGCGGCAATCGTTGATCGCGGCGGCGACCAGATCCTCGAGCATCTGCTTCTCCGACAGGTCCATCAGCGAATCGTCGATCGACACGCCCAGGATACGCCCCTTGGCGGTCGCCCGGATCTTCACCAGACCGCCGCCTGCGGCGCCTTCGACCTCGATCGTATCGAGCACGGTCTGGGCTTGTTCCATCTGGGTCTGGATCGTCTGCGCGGCATTCTGTGCGGCGGCGATCATTTCCTCGAGACTTTTCATGATGCGAGACTCCGTGGTTCGGGGGCGCTGTAGTCGATCAGCTCGGCTTCAGGGAAGGCTTGAAACGCGGCCCGGACCAGCGGGGATTCCAGAATGGCGGCGCGGGCAGCATCCTCTTCCGCCGCGGCGCGCTCGAACAGCGACGGCGCCCCCTGGTCCGCAACGAGGCTGATCGTCCATCGCTGGCCTGTCCGCTTGAGCAGCACGGCGCCGAGATCGGCGACAAAGCTGGCGGGCAGCCGGGCGTGGCGCGTGATCGTCAATATGTCGCCATCGAGCAGGACGATCGCCGCATAGTCATGGAACAGCTGGGCCAGCAGCGGATTTTCCCGCAACAGCAGCCCATGGATATCCTCGGCGGTGGCCGGCAGCGCCGCCGCCTGGGCGGGCGTCGCCTGGGCGGGCGCCGCGACGGGCGCAGGCGCCATGGTCACGGGTGCCGCCACTGGCGCGGCCACGGCGGAGGCCGGCGCTGGCGGGGCAGGCACGGGAGGCGCCGAAGCCGTTGCACTCGTCCCGACGCTCAGATCACCTGAGGAAAGCTTGCGCGCCAGTTCGCCAGGATCGGGAAGCTGGCTGGCATGGACGACGCGCAGCAACGCCATTTCCGCCGCCTCGATCGGCATCGCCGCCGACTGTACCTCGCCATGAC
>SCUQ01000566.1 GCA_004297635.1 Rhizorhabdus sp.
CCCGCGCGGGCGGGCCGGCATCGCGCGGCGACGGTTCAGGCGCCCGGCGGCGTTCGGCCGATCGAATGGAAAAAAGCTTCCGCATTCCGGTAGAAGATCTTCTCCAGCATCTCTTCGGAATAGTCCTGGGCGCGCCAGTCCTGCTCCAGCCGCTCATAGGAAATCAGCGGGTAGTCGGCGCCGAACATCACGCGGTCCTTCAGGCGCCGGGTGATCTCATATTTGAGTTCGGCCTCGTGATATTTGGGCGACCAGCCATGCAGCTCATACCAGACGTTGCGCTTGTGCAGCAGCACGGCGAGCGCTTCCTGCTGCCAGGGCCAAGCGGGCCGGCCGGCGATGATCGTGAGATCGGGATAGGTGGCGGCGACATAGTCGAGATGACGCGGGTGGGCGCTTTCGAGCAGCACCCCGCCGCCGCCCCGCGCGCCCGATCCATAAGCGGTCGTGCCCAGTAGGATCAGGACGGGAAGCTTCGCCTCGATGCACAGCTTGTAGAACGGATCGTAGAGCGGATCGCTGGCCGGGATGTTTCCCGCACCCCCCACGCACAGGCCGAAAAAGCCCGGGGCCACATCGGCGCAGCGCCGCAACTCGCGCAGACCCTCCTCGCCGCGGCGCGGATCGAAATGCGCCCAGTGGCCGATGATGACGTCGGGGTTCGCCTTCTGCACTTCGAAGGCATAATCATGATGCGGCTTCATTTCTTCGACCGGCAGGAACACCGGGAAGGTGAGGTCAAGGATCGTCGTCACCTTCTGAGCGCGAAAATAATCGCACATTTCCTCTTCGGTCACGAACTTCGCCGTCGAGTTGAAGGTGGACTTCTGAAGCGCCAGCCCTTCGGCATCCTGCATAGGATAGCCGCGCTTCGTTCCCCAATGCGAATGCATATCGATTTTTCTGGTAGGCATCTGCTTTCCTATGACTCTTGCGGCACGCGCGGCGGCCACCATCTGCTTATGCAACCTAGGATCCGGCCTCTCGCACCGATGCTCGATCTATAGGTCTGGATCAACGTTTGCGTCAACTATACTGATTTAAAAGAACTTTAAAATGACTATGTAGTCAGTTGCGAGCGGCGGAGGCTTCGGAGCGTTCGCCGGTCAGCCGAACCGGGGCGCGCGCTTTTCGAAAAAGGCGTTGGTGCCCTCGATGAATTCCTCGCCGCCCAGGCACTCGGCCCCCGCGGTCATCTCGGCGTCCAGGAAGCGTTCGAAGCTGCCCTCGGCCTGGCGCATCAGCCATTTGGTCTGGCGGACAGCGCGGGGTGGCAGCTCGGCGAGTCGTCGGGCGAGGCGCAGCGTTTCGCCGTCCAGCGTCTCGTCGGCGTGAAGCTCGTCGCACAGTCCGATCGTGGCGGCCTCCTCGGCCTTCACGATGCGGTTGTCGAGCAGCAGCTTGCGCGCCTTGTGGCCGCCCAGGCGATGCGCCAGGAAATAGCCGGTGCCCATATCGGCGACCAGGCCGATGCGCAGGAACTGCGCGCTGAAATAAGCCGTCTGCGACGCCAGCAGATAGTCGCAGCCCAGTGCGAAGCCGAACCCGCCGCCGGCGCATGCCCCGCGAACCGACGCGATCGTCGGCTTCGGACAGAGCGCGATCGCCCGGACCAGGCCGAGTACGTCGCGATGATATTCCTTGAACTGGGCCGCGTTCATGCTTTGCAGGAAGGGAATGTCGCCGCCGGCCGAGAAATGCGTTCCCTGGCCGGTGACGATGATCGCACGGACGTCGGGATCGGCGGTCGCGGCAAGCATGGCCGCCTCGAATTCGTGCCGCATCGCCAGATCGATCGCATTCATGGCGTGCGGGCGGGCCATGGCGATGCGCTGAACGCCGCCTTCGACGCGGTCGGATGTCATTGCTTCCATATGCCTCTCCATCGACGGGCGGACGATCGCGCGCCCACCCTTATCGCATCAAGCCGCCAGGATCGTCACGCAGGCTGCCGCCTCCTCGACCCCATGGAAGCCGCCGCCATTTTCGGCGATGCCGAAACGCGCGCCTTCCACCTGTCGCGCGCCCGCCGCGCCACGCAATTGCTGGGTCAGTTCGTAGATCTGCGCAAGTCCGGTCGCGGCGATCGGATGGCCCTTGGATTCCAGCCCTCCCGATGGATTGACTGGGATGCGGCCGCCCAGGCTGGTCTCGCCCCGCTCGGCGATCCAGCCGCCCTGGCCGGTCTCGCAGAAACCGAGATTCTCGGTCTGGATGATCTCGGCGAACGCCGATGCGTCGTGTACCTCGGCGACCGAAATATCCTTTGGGCCGATGCCGGCCTGCTCATAGGCCTGGTTGGCGGCGATCCGGCACATATGATGCTCGAAATCGGCCCATTCGCGATCGCTGCCACTGGTCAGCACGCAGGACAGCAGGCGAATCGGCCGGGCGTTCGGGAAGCGCGACAGCGCCTCCTTGCGGCACAGGACGACCGCCGACGCGCCATCGCTGATCGGCGCGCACATCGGCAGCGTCAGCGGCCACTGGATGCCGCGCGCAGCCAGCACCTCGTCCACCGTCATGTCGAACTGATATTGCGACAGCGGGTTCATCGTCGAGTGATGATGGTTCTTGGCCGATACCGTCGCGATCTGGCGCTGGGTGGTGCCGAACGCTTTCATATGGCCCTTGGTCAGCGATGCGTAGAGTTCCATGAACGGGCTGCGCACCGACGCCGCGTCGGCGGGGACCTCGACTCCGTCGCCGATGCTCATCAGCCGCGCCATCAGCGCGTCGACCTCCGCGACGTCCCAGCCGCCGTCGAAGATCTTGTTCGATTTGACCTTGTCCGCATCATACATCTTCTCGACGCCGATCGCGATCGCGACGTCCGACATGCCGGCTTTCAGATTGTACATCGCCTGTTGCAAGGCGGTGGTGCCGGTAGCGCAGGCATTTTCGACATTGACGATCGGGATGGTGGCGAAGCCGACCGGGCGCAGCGCGACCTGGCCGCGCACCAGCTCCTGCCCGTCCATGATCCCCTGGGTGGTGTTGCCATAATAGGCCGCCCCGATATCGGCGATGCTCGCGCCGCTGTCGGCCAGTGCGCCGTTCACGGCTTCCGCGACGAGGCTCTTCACCGATCGGTCGAGGAATTTGCCGAAGCGCGTCATGCTCACGCCGATCACATAGATATCGTCTGACATCATCACCTCTTCCTGTGGTCCGCGCCGGCGTCGCGAATCCCGTCCACTCGCCATAATGAAATAAATAAATGACGCGAAAGTCAGTTCGCTGCTACGGTGATTCGCTAGCTCATGTCAATCATCGCGCCGAAATCGGGCAGGTTATTCGTGCGGGCCCCAGCCGATGGTGCAGGGTGATCGCCCTCTATCATGCCGCTAGCGCCAGCACCCCATCGGCTCCAGGTTCAGGATTGACCTATTATTCAAAGATAAATACTTCAAAGTCATTCCAACGTGAGTCACGCGATAGGGGCGGAGCCGAAATGAACGATATTCTCGATCTCAAGGGGCGTATTTCGCTCGTCACAGGCGGCGGCCAGGGAGTCGGGCGGCAGACCTGTCTCCACCATGCGGCGGCCAATGCCGGCGGCGTGGTCATCAACGATTTCCATCTCGACCGCGCCGAGGCGGTGGCCGAGGAGGTCCGGGCGATGGGTGTTAGGGCG
>SCUQ01000057.1 GCA_004297635.1 Rhizorhabdus sp.
ACTTGGCGCTCCTGAAACATTGAATCCGTAAGTCGCCTGCAAGACCAGCCATCAGCGGCTGGTTGCCCAGGGGAAAATCATGATCAGCATCCGCCGTCGGATGGCCGCAACGGCCTCCGCCTTCATGTTCGTTGCGCTTAATGCCATGCCGACCTTCGCCGCCGATGCCGCCTCGACGGCGCCGCTCGACGAAGGCGGGTTGGGCGAAATCATCGTCACCGCGCAGAAGCGGCCGGAAAATCTTCAGGCGACGCCGATTTCCATCTCGGTGATGCGCGGCGAGGATCTGGTCAATCGCCATGTCACCTCGCTGCTCGATTTGGGTGACGGCGCTATCCCCTCGCTGAAGATCGCGCCCTTCTATTCGCGCAATTCGGCGCTGATCGTGAACATTCGCGGTATCGGCGTCCTGTCCGACGCGAATCAGCCGGCGCGCGATCAGGGTGTCGGCGTCTATGTCGACGGCGTCTATCTCGGCCGCGCCCAGGGTCTCGGCACCGCACTGTTCGACATCGCGAATATCGAAGTGCTCAAAGGCCCCCAGGGCACGCTGTTCGGCCGCAATACCGAAGGCGGCGCGGTCAATATCGTGACGAAGAAACCGTCCGGCGAATTCCATGTCAACGGTACCGGCGGCATCGGCAATTTCGGCAGCTACAAGGCCGAGGTCCATGTCGACCTGCCGGCCTTCAACAATATTGCGCTGAAGATCGACGGCGTCATCGCCCATCGCGATCCTCTGGTGAAGAATCCGCTGGCGGGTTCCGAAGGCTTCAACCGCTATGACAAGCGCGGCCTGCATGTGGAGGCCTTCTGGAAGCCCTCGGCCGATTTCAGCGCGGATTACAGCTTCGATATCTCGAAGGACGAATCGACCGCGCAATATCTGAACCTGGTCGCGCCGGGCACCAACATCCGGGCCGCCGCCGCGACCGTCCAGCCGGATCGGGTCCGCACCGCCAATGTCGGCGTGCCGCAGCGGCCCAGCGTCGGCAATGTAGAGGGCCATCGCCTCACCCTCGAATGGGAAGCCGTGCCGCAGATCACGCTCAAGTCGATCACCTCCTACCGCAAGCTGCACCAGACCCAGTTCGACAATGGTTCTGCCTCGACCTCGATGTCGACCACCCCTGCCGTGCTCGCCCCCAGGGGCTTCACCGGCTTTCAGTTCGCCCGCGACAGCCTTGCGCTGTTCGACCAGAATCAATGGAGCCAGGAGTTCGAGGCGATCGGCGATGTCGGCCGGGTGAAGTTCGTCGCCGGCGCGCTCTATTATCGCGAGCATGTGTCGGATAACGCGCAAGCCTTCAACACCAACACCTTCACCGACGCAGCCGGATCGACCTTCACCGCCGTCTTGATCGACCCGGCGACACAGCCGATCGATCGCGCCAGTCATGTCACGACGCGGAGCATCGGCGCCTTCGGCCAGGCGACTTGGACGCCCGCCATCATCAACGATGCAGTGCACCTCACCGGCGGCCTGCGCTGGACGCGCGACAGCAAGAAGGGCGCCCTGGAAATCGTCAACAATGCGCTGCCGGTCACCCGCGCCGGCGTGGTCGGCGAAATCGGCCTCGACGCAAGCTGGTCGCGGGTCGATCCGATGGTCAACATCGCGATCGATCTCAGCCGTGATGTCCATGTCTATGGCAAATGGTCCACCGGCTACAGGTCGGGCGGCGCCAATGCGCGCAGCCAGCAATATGATCCGTTCGATCCGGAATCGGTGTCGATCTTCGAAATTGGCGCGAAGACCGAATTTTTCGACAATCATGCGCGCTTCAACATTGCGGCCTATGCCGGCAGCTACAAGAATATCCAGGTCGACTTCGTCCGCCCCTTCGAGACCGGCGGCATCCGCACGACGCGCACCACCCTGTCGACGGTCAATGCTCCCGGTACGGGCGGCCTGCACGGCATTGAGGCGGAACTGACCGTCAATCCGTTGGAGGGGCTGACGCTCTCGGCCTCTTATGCTTATCAATATGTCCGCATTCCGGCGGCGGTGAACCCCTATCCCAATGCGGCGGGCGTGATCAGCACGCTCGCTGTGCCGGTATACCAGACCTACACGCCCGAGCATTCGGCCAGTGGCGCGATCGACTATGAACTGCCGCTCAATGGCTTCACCATCCGGGCGCATGTCGACGGCAATTACGACAACGGCTATTATTCGACCGCTGCCGATCCCCGCTATGTCGGGCCGGGTAATCCCACGAATATCCTCCAGCCGAAGACCGACAAGGCGTTCGTGGTCAACGGCAGAGTTGCGGTCGGCGACATCGCCATGGGCGGCAGCGATGCGACGATCACCTTCGCCGTCTGGGCGCGCAACCTCTTCAACGAGCAGCACCTCCGCTACACGACGGTCAGCCCGACGTCCGGCCAGGGCGGCTTCTTCAACGAGCAGCGCACCATCGGTGCGGAGTTCAATATCCGCTTCTGACATATTCGGGGAGGCGATGCCGATTTATCATCCGTCATCGCCTCCCGCGAACGAATCCAAGGGCCGCCGGGCCATCGAAGGGAAGATCCGATGAAGCAACAATTCATGATATCCTTGGTGTCGCTGCTGCTCGCGGGGGCGGCGCAGGCCGGCGCGATCGAAGCACCGGCGGTGACGCGGACCGCGCCCGATGCGCTGACTATCAGCTGGACCGGCTCCGATCCGGTCGACGTCTTTCTCTCGGACGATCCCGCGGCGACACCCGGCAAGGCGACCCTGGTCTCCGCAGCCGACCGCGACGGCACCGAAACGGTCAAGGTCGCGCCCGGCCAGCGCGCTTATGTGTTGCTGAAGGATCGCACGTCCGGGGCGACGGCGCGCATTGCCGAACGGCTCGTGCCGCTGCAGCAGGGCTCCAATTTCCGCGACATCGGCGGATATCCGGCCGCTGGTGGCAAGCATGTCCGCTGGGGGCTGATCTACCGGTCGGGTGGCCAGCCGCTGCTGACCCCGGCCGATCTCGATCAGATCCGGGCGCTGAAACTTCAGCGCCTCGTCGATCTCCGCTCCAGCGAGGAGCGCGTTCTCGCGCCCAGCCGGATCGAAGGCGTGCCCTATGAGGCGGTGGGCTATTCGATGGCGGCGTTGTCCGCCGGGCGCCCCGTCGGCAATGGCGAAACCGTCTATCGTCGCATGCCGGCTCTGCTCGCGCCGCAATTGCGGCTCGTGTTTCAGGATCTGCTCGGCCGAAAGGGGGCCATCGCCTATAATTGCTCGGCCGGGCAGGATCGTACCGGCTTCGTCACGGCGATCGTCCTGTCGGCGCTGGGCGTGCCGCGCGACGTGATTATCGCGGATTATCATCTGTCGACAAGCTACCGCCGGCCCGAATGGGAAATGCCGAAGATCGATACCGTCGTGCAGGCGAACAATCCCGTCGCGATGTTCTTCGCCAAATATCAGCAGAATCCGGAAGCGGCGCGGCCGCAACCGCTGAAGGACCCCGACGGCACGGCCTTCCTGACCCATGCGTTCCGCGAGATCGAGACGCGCTGGGGATCGGTGGACGCCTATCTGGACCAGGAAATCGGCGTGACGGCGAAGGATGTCGCTCTGCTGCGCGCTGAGTATCTCGAATAGCCTGCCGCGCCTGGTCCGCGCCGCCTGAAACGGGCGGTGCGGGTGCCGGAAGCCGGGGCGCTGATCATGTCGCCGCGCTACCGCGCGGCCGGCCGCCAATTCATATGCAAAAACCGTGCGATCGATCGACAATCCGTCTCGTATATCTACGCGACCAGGAAAATTGACTGCCTCCCAACCTACTTTCTTATGGAATATGCTGCGGTCAGAGTCCCGCTGCTTGAGGTCGTTCTTCCGGCACCCGGAAAGGGAAATTACGGTGACAGTGCACATTTCTTTGGTCCGCGCTTGCGGGAAAGGGCGCGGCGCCCACTGGACGCTTCGACGGTTACGGTGAAGGGACTGCACCGTATTGCGAGCAGCATGCGCCGTGCACCTATTGCTAATCCCTTGTCGGAGGACAGGGCTCCAGCGGGCCGCTCGATGTTCCCGATATGTCTTGACGTGTAGGATTTCCCGGGCTGGGATGGTTGCGGCGCCTGGCGCCTCCTTCTCATGACCGGATAGGGGGAGAGAAAGCTTCCCGGATTGGATGACGCGGCCCGCTGATGGTGCGATCGCGCGCACCGTCGGCTGCCGGACCTCGCCGCCGCCGGGTGCAGAGCCTCCGAAAAATTTAAAAACGGACGAACAACCCCATGCACCCGGCATAACCGCGAATCATTCGCATCTGGCCGGCGGGACAGCCACGCCCATCGGTGTTGAAGGCGGCATAGCCATCGGCGGCGCGGTCGCGAGGAGGGGGCAGGCATGATCGATTTCAGCTTTGATCCGGCCCGGCGGCGCCTTCAGGCGCGCTATCGCGGCTTCTAGTCGGTGGAGAATGCGAAGACGGCCTTGTCGCAGCTTCGCGCGGCGCTCGACGATGCGGCGGTCGGCGGCCAGCCCTTTACCCTGCTCGATGATTTCCGGGACTGGCCGACCCAGGTCCCGGAGGTGGTCGAGATCAACAAGCAGTTTGCGACAATCTGCCAGGGCTATCCGATCACGCGCAATGCGAATGATCCTTCCGTCGGCCCTGCTGCGCATGCAGGTCGCCCGCACCGTGGAGGCGCTGGCGTCCTGCCGGGCGTTCAGGACATTGGACGAGGCGGACCTCTGGCTGGCGGAGGTGGAGCCCCGCGCCTGAGCGCGCGGTGCCGACATCGACGCCGCGGCGATCGCAGGCTGTCGCTACGCCGTGTCGAAAACGAACGGACAACCCCATGCACCCGGAATGGCGGCGAACCGTCCCTGTCCGGCGGGCAGGGATAGGCGCGTCGCCTGCGGGACTACATCGGATCGAAAAGGGGAAATGGTGGAGCCGAGGGGGAACGACGTTCCCGCTCAAAAACCGCCGTTTTCCGGGCTCTGGCGCAACGCCACGCTCCCTTTGTGTAACAGGGTGTGTGTTACAGTCATCCCCTGATTTCACGCCTGCCTCCAATCAACTTCGTCCCACGGCTGGAAAGCAATGCTGGCCATGATAAGCTGGGGCCATGTTGCACACTCGCGATCTTAACGGCGTCGTGGAAGTCGATGGCGAGCAATATGAGTGGTCGCTCCAGCGCGAGCCGCAGTGGTGCACTGTTGACGGCTGGAAGGGCATGGCGGTCTCGCTTCGTCACCGCGATGCAGGCCGGGAAGCCTTGCTGGAGTTTCCTATGCCGTCATCGCGCCGGTCCAAGTTGCAACCGCAACTGCGACGACCACAGATCAACCAGCGCATAATTGAGAATGGCGTGCGCGCGGCGCTCGCGGCGGGTTGGAACCCGGCCTCTCGCGGAAAGCCGATTACATTCGAGGTCGATGCAAACGGCTGCTGATGGGACAGGTTATGCCAGTGCGGTTTTCTTTCGTGGCGATATTGATGATAGGCA
>SCUQ01000567.1 GCA_004297635.1 Rhizorhabdus sp.
GTCGAGATGCTCTGCGTCTCGACCTGCACCTTGGGCACCAAGGAAAGCGAGCAGATGATCGATGGCCTGACCGGCCTGCGCTACGAGCATTTCATGCTGCACTATAACTTCCCGCCCTATTCGGTCGGTGAAGTCGGCCGCTTCGGCGCGCCGGGCCGTCGCGAAGTCGGCCATGGCAAGCTGGCATGGCGTGCGCTGCACGCGGTGCTGCCGAGCAAGGAGGAGTTCCCCTACACCATCCGTCTGACCTCGGATATCACCGAGTCGAACGGTTCGTCGTCGATGGCGACGGTGTGCGGCGGCAGCCTTGCGATGATGGATGCCGGCGTACCGATCAAGCGCCCGGTTTCGGGCATCGCGATGGGCCTGATCCTCGAAGGCAAGGACTTCGCGGTGATCAGCGATATCCTCGGCGACGAGGATCATCTCGGCGACATGGACTTCAAGGTGGCGGGCACGTCCGAAGGCATCACCACGATGCAGATGGACATCAAGATTGCCGGCATCACCGAGGAGATCTTCAAGACCGCCCTGCACCAGGCCAAGGAAGGCCGCGCGCACATCCTGGTCGAGATGGCCAAGGCCCTCGACTCGACCCGCAGCGAACTGTCGGCGCATGCGCCGCGGATCGAATCGATGTCGGTTCCCAAGGACAAGATCCGCGACATCATCGGCACCGGCGGCAAGATCATTCGTGAGATCGTCGCCACCACCGGTGCGAAGGTCGACATCGACGATGACGGCACCGTCAAGATCTCGTCGTCCGATCCCGCGCAGATCGAAGCCGCGCGTGAGTGGATCATCGGCATCGTCGCCGAGGCCGAAGTCGGCAAGATCTACAACGGCAAGGTCGTCAACCTCGTCGATTTCGGCGCATTCGTGAACTTCATGGGTGGCAAGGACGGTCTCGTCCACGTCTCCGAGATCAAGAATGAGCGCGTCGAGAAGGTGGCCGACGTCCTGTCCGAAGGCCAGGAAGTCAAGGTCAAGGTCCTCGAGATCGACCAGCGCGGCAAGGTTCGCCTGTCGATGCGCGTCGTCGACCAGGAAACCGGTGAGGAACTGCCCGACACGCGCCCGCCGCGTGAAGAGCGTCCGCGCGGCGAAGGCCGTGGCGACCGTGGCGATCGCGGTCCGCGCCGCGATGGCGATCGTGGCCCGCGTCGTGACGGCGGCGATCGCGGTCCCCGTCGTGATGGCGGCGACCGTGGTCCGCGCGGCGAAGGCCGTGGCGATCGTGGTCCCCGCCGCGAAGGTGGCAATGACGACGGCCCGGCGCCCGAGTTCGCGCCAGCCTTCCTGAAGCGCGACGACGACTGATCGACGATCGGACGGACATTGCGAGGGGAGCGGACACGCTCCCCTCAGACAAGTAGCAAACCCCTGGCGAGAGCCGGGGGTTTGTGATTCTCAGGCTATTCGGTGAGCCTGGACTCGAGCCGTCGGCGCTTGAGACAGTAGCGTTCGGTGAGGCCGTTCCTGCGGGTTATAGGCTGCGCGAAATCCGGGCGCACTCGCCGCATCGCGCGCCGACATGTTTCGGACAGGGCCAGGGGGCGATCTCCTCTGCCGCAGGCCATCTCCGCCGGCGTCATCAGCTACTCTGAGGTCAGGGCGTTCGGGAATTTGTGGACCATAGATCAAATAAGGGAATCAACTTTCTCGACAAGCATCGCTGCCAACCATCTTAATCCACATTCCATTGCCCTATCGGCGCGTTGCGCCCATGAACGCGTTCATGGGGAAGCCGCCGCATCGTGCCGTGACGATCAAGGATATCGGCGACAGGCTGGGCATGTCGCATTCGACGGTGTCCCGCTCGCTGAACGATCATCCGGCGATCAGCGCCGAGACCAAGGCGCGTGTCCGTGCCGCGGCGATCGAATTGGGTTATGTTCCCAACATCGCCGCGCGCGCCATAAGGGGCGACGCCAGCCTGACCTTCGGGCTGGCGATCCCCGAACTTCGCAACGAACTGTATAGCCGGATCGCCAAGGAGTTCGCCGAACGCTGCCGCGATATCGGCGGACGGATGCTCCTGGTCCTGACCGACGACGATCCCGGCCGTGAATATCAGGAGATCCGCGCCTTGGCCGAATCGCGCGTGTCGGGAATCGCCGCGACCTTGACCGGCGAACCCGCGCCCGCGACGCTGGAACTGCTCGCGCATATTCCCGTGGTGCAGATCGTCCGCCGTCTGGATGCGCTGGAGCAGCCTGCGTTGTGCCTGGAGGAGCGCCAGGGGTGTGCCGATGCGGTCGATCATCTGGTGTCGCTCGGCCATCGCCGCATCGCCTATATCGGCACGGACCGGCGGGTGAGTTCGGGCCGAGACCGGATCGAAGGCTATCTGAGCGGCCATGTCCGCCATGGCATCGCGCCACTCGAGGGCGGAATGGAGCTGGGCCTGCCGCAAGCAGATTTCGGTTATGCCGGGGTCAAGCGCCTGCTGGCCCTGCCGGAACGTCCCACCGCGCTGGTGATCGCCACATCACAATTGCTGGTCGGCGCGTTGTCGGCACTGCGTGATGCTGAGGTCGCCGTGCCGCGCGACATGTCGGTGATTGGTTATGGCAATGCCGACTGGTACGCTCTGATCGATCCGCCGTTGACTGCGGTCGCCCTGCCGGTGGACGATTTGGCCCGTGCGGCGGTCCGCCGTCTTCATGCCGCCGCGACCGATATGGGCGAGATCGACGAGCCCGTGCCCATAATCGCGCCCTATTTGAACATTCGCGCCTCCACGGCACCGCCCGGCGCCTCCTGACCGCTATCATCATCTCCCCGCATAAGCTCGCTTGACCTTATGCACACGTGTGCTTAAAGCAGGGTATCATCGATTCATCACAGAAAGTGCAGGGCGTGAGCGGTCAGGCGAAATCTCTTCAGGACCTCATCAATTCGGTCCCCAATATCGTCGAGCATCTGTTCAACGACGCAGTGGCGCCGCACGCCAGGCCCAATCCGGTGCGTACGCCGGTGCCGCTCGAATTCTCCAACTGGCGAGAAGAGCAGCGTGCATGGCGCGAGACCGCCGTGCTGTTCGATCAGTCGCACCATATGCCTGAGCTTTTCCTGAAGGGCCCCGACGCTCGCGAGCTGCTGGTCCGCGTCGGCATCAACTCGCTGGCGAACCTGGCGCCGGGGCGGGCCAAGCAGCTGGTTGGCTGCAATGCGCGCGGCCAGCTGATCGGCGATTGCGTGCTGCACGATCTGGGCGACGAGACCTTTGAGCTGATCAGCGGAATGACCCTGCTCAACTGGGTGCATTTCCTGGCCGAGACCGGGGGCTATGATGTCAGCGTCGAGCGCGACAACAACACCGCCGACAACCCGACCGGCAAGCGGCAGCAGTTCCGCTTCGGCATGGACGGTCCCTTTGCGGGCGAGATCTTCGCCGAGGTGGTGAAGGGCGAGGCGCCCGACATCCCCTTCTTCTGCACCCGAAAGGTCGAGATTGCAGGATGCGAGGTGCTGGCGCTGCGCCATGGCATGGCCGGGCACAAGGGCGTCGAGCTGTCGGGCCCCTATGAGATGGGCGATGCGGTTCGCGACGCGATCCTCGCGGCGGGCGAGAAATACGGTATCCGCCGGGGCGGATCGCGCACCTATTTCAGCGCGTCGATCGAGAGCGGCTGGATAGGCTATCCGCTGCCCGCGATCTACACCGGCGACGACATGGCGGCGTTCCGCGCATGGCTGCCTGCCGACGGCTGGGAAGCCAATTTCCAGATGGGCGGCAGCTTCTTCTCGCCCGATGTCGAGGATTATTACCTGACCGCCTATGACATGGGCTACGGCAACATCATCAAATATGACCATGACTTCATCGGCCGCGAGGCGCTCGAGGCGATGGCGGGCGATCCCGACCGGACCAAGGTCACGCTCGTGTGGAATGACGATGACGTGTCGAAGATCTTCGACTCGCTGCTCGAATCCGATCTGCCGTACAAATATATCGAGCGGCCTGTGGCGGACTATGTCCTGGCCCAGGCGGACGAGGTGCGCGGGGCGGATGGGCGGCGGATCGGCTATTCGACCCATTGTTCCTATTCGATCAACGAACGGCAGCAGCTGTCGCTGGCGATCGTCGACAAGGCCCATGCCGAACCTGGCACGCAGGTGACGCTGATCTGGGGCGAGGCCGATGGCGGCACGCGCAAGCCGCGGGTCGAGCGGCATCGCCAGATCGAGGTGCGCGCGACGGTGGCCCCGGTCCCCTATGCCAAGGCCGCGAGCGCGATGAAGAAGGCTGCGATCGGCAAGGCGGCCTGATCGCGACAGCAAGGCGCGGCAAGCGGGGTACGGGACCGGCCATCGGCCGGTTCCGATCGCACCCCCATGCTCCATGCATCCGGAGACGGCGATGGCATCCGATCATTTCCTGGACGACTATTCGATCGAGATCACCGCGAAGGACATCGGCCCGCTGGTCGATGCGGTCGGCGTGCTGCCCGCCGGATCGGCGGTGTCGATCACCTTCCTGCCCGGCAACAGCGTCGATCAGCTGGTGGAGGTGGCGGCGCAGGTTCGCCGGCTCGGCTTCGAACCGGTCCCGCATATCTCGGCGCGGCGTATCGCCTCGCATGACGCGCTCGACCATTTCCTTGCCGGCCTGGCGTCGCGCGCGCAGGCGCGGCGCGCCTTCGTCATCGCCGGCGATCCGAACACGCCGATCGGCCCCTTCGCCGATGCGCTGGCGGTGCTGGAGAGCGGACTGTTGCAGGCGCATGGCATCCGCAAGGTCGGCATTGCGGGCTATCCTGAGGGGCATCCGGCGATTGCGCCCGGCACGATCTGGCGGGCGCTCGGCGACAAGGTCGCGGCGGCGCGCGATGGGGGGCTCGATCTGCAGATCGTCACCCAGTTCGTCTTCGATCCCGACATCATCGCCGCCTGGGTGGCGGAGGTCCGCACGCGGGGCGTGTCGATCCCTATCCGGGTAGGCATCCCTGGACCCGCCAGTGTCCAGGCGCTGCTGCGCTTCGCGGCGCGCTGCGGGGTCGGGGCGTCGGCCAAGGTCATGGCCAAATATGGCGTATCGATCACCCGGCTCCTCAATACCGCGACTCCCGATCTGCTGATCCGGCAGCTGGCGGATCGGCTGGTGGCAGCGGACGAAGCGGGCGTGAAGGCGCATCTCTATCCGTTCGGCGGCGTCGAGAAGACCGCGCGCTGGGCGGGCCAGTTCGCGCCACGCGAACGCGCGTGAACCAGAACCGGTAACAAAGGTGGGAAAGATGAACGGCTACATTCTGACATTGTCCTGTCCGGACCGGCCCGGCCTCGTCGCCGAGGTATCGAGCGCCATCGCGCGCTTCGGCGGCAATATCCTGGAAGCCGCGCAATTCGACGATCGCGACACCGGCAATTTCTTCATGCGCGTCCGCTTCGATATGGATGATGGCGCCGCGGTGGCGTTTCGCGAGGAATTTCCGGCGATCGCCGCCGCGCATGCGATGGACTGGCGAATCCGTCCCATCGATCAACTGCGCAAGGTGTTGATCCTCGTTTCCAAGTTCGACCATTGCCTCGGCGACATGCTCTACCGGCGGCGGATCGGCGATCTGCCAATGGATGTGGTCGGTGTGGTCTGCAACCATCCGCGCGAGGCGCTCAACGTCACCACGCTCGACGGCATCCCCTTCCACTATCTGCCGGTGACGAAGGAAACCAGGGCGGCGCAGGAAGCCCAGATCAAGGCGATCGTCAACGAAACGGGGGCCGAACTGATCGTCCTTGCGCGCTATATGCAGATATTGTCCGACGACCTTGCCGGCTTCCTGTCCGGGCGATGCATCAACATCCACCACAGCTTCCTGCCCGGATTCAAGGGCGCGAAGCCCTATCATCAGGCGCATGCGCGCGGGGTGAAGATGATCGGCGCGACCGCCCACTATGTCACCGCCGATCTCGACGAGGGGCCGATCATCCATCAGGACGTCGAGGCGATCAGCCATGCGGATACGCCCGACGATCTTGTTCGCAAGGGCCGTAACATCGAATCCCGTGTGCTTCTGCGTGCGGTCGGCTTTCATCTCGAGGATCGAGCCTTCCTCAACGGCCCCAAGACCGTCGTCTTCCCGAAATAGGTGGGTGATGGCCGATATTATCGACGGCAAGGCGATGGCCTCGCGCCTCGCCGACAGGCTGGCGGACGAAGCCCGGCGCTTTCACATTGCGACGGGCCGCCAGCCGACACTCGCGGTCGTGCTGGTCGGTGACGATCCGGCGAGCATGATCTATGTCCGGCGCAAGATTGCGGCGTGCGGCAAGGCGGGCATCCGCTCGACTGACCATCGCCTCGCCGCCACCGCGTCGCAGGAAGAGCTGATCGCGCTCGTCGACCGGCTGAATGCCGACCCGGCGGTACACGGCATATTGGTCCAGCTGCCGCTGCCGCCGGGCATCCGCGCCAACGCGGTGCTCGATCGTATCGATCCCGCCAAGGATGTCGACGGCTTCCACCCGGTCAATGTCGGCCGGTTGTCGCTCGGTTCGGAGGGGCTTCTGCCCTGCACGCCGATGGGGTGCATGATGCTGCTCGACAGCGTGATCGACGATTTTCGCGGGCTCAAGGCGGTGGTGATCGGTAAGTCGAACATCGTCGGCAAGCCCGTGGCGCTACTCCTTCTCGAACGCGAATGCACCGTCACGATCACCCATATCCTGACCCGCAATCTGCCCGATCTCGTCCGCGCGGCAGACATCGTCGTCGCGGCGGCGGGCGCGCCGGGGCTGGTGCGCGGCGACTGGGTGAGGCCGGGCGCGATCCTGATCGATGTCGGTATCAATCGTGTCGCGGATGGCGAGGGCGGCCATCGCATCGTCGGCGATTGCGCGGCGGCGGAGATGGATCATGCCGCCGCGATCACCCCCGTGCCCGGCGGGGTCGGGCCGATGACGATAGCCTGCCTGCTCGCCAATACGATGCGGGCGGCCCGCCAGCAGCTCGGCCTCGCCGCAGCCGGCTAGCCGGCCGGCTTATTTCCGCAGATAGGCGATACCCCAGCTGTTGAGGGTCCGTTCCGCATGCGGCCACACGCCCACCGTCCGCCCGGGCTCCAGCAGTTCCAGCTCGGCCGAGATTTCGAGCCAATAATCGTCCGGATCATGGATGAAGAGGAACAGGTTGTTGCCGGGGCCATGGCGGCCCGGACCCCATTTGATCGGGATGTGCAGGCTGGCGAAACGGTCGCCCCAGTCGCGGATCAGGCCCCAGTCGCCGGCTTCGTAGCAATGATGGTCGAAGCGGTTCTGTCCGGCGCGGAACACGGCCAGGCTATGATGCTCCTGCGAGCAATGCGCGAAGAAGGTGGTCAGCAGCCCCTCATCGTTCACCACCGCGTCCGACAGGCCGAAGCCGACGACATCGCGATAGAAGCTCAGCATCGCCTCGATATCGGTCGAGGAGAATACCGCGTGCTGCAGATGGCCGGGCAGGGCATCGGGACCCGGGGCGATATCCGCTGCGTCGGCGAGGCCGAAGATCATGGCGTTTCCGTCGGGATCGGCGAAGGCGAGCGCGCCTGGCCGGTAGCCGACGCGGTCGATCGCGCGGTGCGCGACGCCCGCCACTGCCAGGCGCTCGCCCAGCGTGTCGAGCTGGCTTTCATCGGTGACCGCGAAGCCCACGTGCGACGGACCCAGGCGTCCATCGGGCGAAGGGACGAGCCGCAGGCGACGCCGCGGGCCGACGCCGAGCATGGCCTCCCCATCGGGCGCGAAGCGATAGCCGAAGGCCCGCTCATAGAAATCGACACTGCGACCGAGATCGCTGACCAGCAATCCCAGCTCGTACAACGCGGCGGTGAGTCCATGGCCGCCGGGATCGCTACCGGCCGAAAAAAGTGCGTTCATCGCATCCGTCTGCTGTCTGATCGTGAGGCCTGAAGTCTAACAATCGGCCTGTCGCAGCGGCAAGACCGCAGGCTGTCACGATGCTGAAGGAAGGTGTTGTACGCCTGCGGTTCGTTGCTTTGGCCACGCCTGATAAGCGCCTAGAGGTCGTCTCGAACGGCGCGCCGCGATGGCCGCGCAGCAGCGGGAGTGTTCGATGAAATTCGCGAGTTTCGTACAAGGCGGCAAGCTGTCCTGGGGCGTGGTCGAGAGCGATGTGCTTTACGCGGCAAGCGCGGCGCTGATCGCCGACTATCCCACCTTGCGCGCTTTGATCGCGGCGGATGCGCTGAAGGCCGCGTTCGACCAGCGCGAGGGCTGGAAAACGCTGACGCTCGATCAGGTCGAATGGGCGCCGCTGATTCCCGACGCCGGCAAGATCATCTGCGTCGGACTCAATTATGAGAATCACCGCAAGGAAACCGAGCGGCCCGTCGTTGCCAACCCGACGATCTTCACCCGCTTCGCCGACAGCCAGATCGGCCATCGGCAGCCGCTGATAAAGCCGCACGTATCGGACGAGCTCGACTATGAGGGCGAGCTGGCGCTGATCATCGGCAAGGGCGGCCGCAATATCCCCGCAGACGGGGCACTCGCCCACGTCGCCGGTTTCTCCTGC
>SCUQ01000568.1 GCA_004297635.1 Rhizorhabdus sp.
GATCTATCGCTGCCGCGATCGCCGTGGACGCTGGAATGGCGATGGGCAGAGCGGCCTATGCGTCCGGCCGCGTCGCGACATAGGTCGCGCAGGCGATCAGCCCGGCGGCGACGATCATCTCGACCCACCAGGCCGGATCGACGGTGAAGAGCAGCACCGCATAGCCGCCCGCCATGCTGACGATCGCGATGATCTTCGCGTTGCGCGGGATGGCGCCGCGCTCGCGCCAGCGGCGGATCGACGGACCGAACCATTTATGGTCGAGCAGCCAGGCCTCGAAGCGCGGGCTCGAATGGCTGAAGCAGCCGGCGGCGAGGATCAGGAAGATCGTCGTCGGCATCACCGGCAGCAAGGCGCCGATGAAGCCGAGCGCCACCATCAGCCAGCCCAGCGCGAACCAGCCCCAGCGCTTGATGGGGCTGTGCATCAGATCAAAGCGCGCCGTGGCAATGCTTGTACTTGCGGCCCGATCCGCACGGACAGGGAGAATTGCGGCCCAGGGTCGCCGCGACCTCGGGCGTGATTTCGAACCCGTCATCGGCAAAACCCAGCGCCGCCTGGGGCGGACGCGCGGTGATCAGCCCCAGCGCGCCGGCATCGCGGTCGCTCGAATTGTCCTCGCCGGTCAGCGGATCGATGTGGCTGGTGATGAAATCGGGCATCGGCGGCAATTCGGCGAAGTCCGAAGCCCGTTCGAAATGGGCATGTGCCAGGACCCGCGTCACTTCCTCGCGAAGCGCGACCAGCATCCGCTCGAACAGCGCGAAGGCCTCCGACTTATATTCGTTGATCGGGGTCTTCTGCGCATAGGCGCGCAGGTGGATGACCTGGCGCAGCGCGTCGAGCGTCGCCAGATGCTCCTTCCAGTGATGGTCGAGCGACTGGAGCAGCACGCTCTTCTCGATCCCATGCCAGCTCTGCGGATCCATGTCGGCCTGCTTGGCGGCGATCAGGGCATCGGCTTCGGCCTGAACCTTCTCGGCCAGGATTTCGGGGTCGATCCCGTCCTGGGCGATCCATTCGTCGAATGGCGGCGTGATACCCAGCGTCTCGGCGGCGCGCACCTTCAGCGTCTCGATGTCCCACTGCTCGGGATAGCTGTTGGGCGGGCAGGCATCGCCGACGATCGTGTTCGACGTCTCGGCGCGCATGTCGGCGACGACCTCGTCGACCGTATCGGCATCCATGATGTCGGCGCGCTGTTCGTAGATCACCTTGCGCTGATCGTTCATCACGTCGTCATATTCGACGACCTGCTTGCGGATGTCGTAGTTGCGCGCCTCGACCTTTTTCTGCGCGGTCTCGATCGCCTTCGAGATCCAGGGGGAGACGATCGCCTCGCCATCGGCGAGATTCTTGTTCATCATCCGCGCGAACATCGTCTGCGGACCGAAGATGCGCAGCAGATCGTCGTCCAGCGACAGGTAGAAACGGCTGAGCCCGGGATCGCCCTGCCGGCCGGAGCGGCCGCGCAGCTGATTGTCGATGCGGCGGCTTTCATGCCGCTCTGTGCCCAGCACGAACAGGCCGCCGGCGGCGAGCACCGCTTCCTTCTCGGCGATGATCTCGCCGCGGATGCGCTCGGCCGCCGCGTCGAACTCGGGCGTGCCGATCTCCAGGTCGGGATGCTCGTCGAGCATGCGGAATTCGAGATTGCCGCCCAGCTGGATGTCGGTGCCCCGACCGGCCATGTTGGTCGCGATCGTCACGGCTCTCAGGCGGCCGGCCTGCGCGACGATATGCGCTTCCTGCTCATGATAGCGCGCGTTGAGGACGTTGTGGGCGACGCCTTCCTTGGTGAGGAATTCGGAGAGCAGCTCGGACTTCTCGATCGACACGGTGCCGACCAGCACCGGCTGGCCGCGCTCGGCCGCCTGACGGATGCCCTGGGTGATCGCGGCGAATTTGTCGTTGATATTCTTGTAGAACTCATCGTCCTCGTCGATCCGCTTGACCGGAACGTTGGTCGGAATCGTGACGACGTTCATCTTGTAGATCTGGTAGAATTCATGCGCCTCGGTCGCGGCGGTGCCGGTCATGCCGCCGAGCTTCGGGTACATGCGGAAATAATTCTGGAAGGTGATCGAGGCGAGCGTCTGGTTCTCGGCCTCGATCTTGACGCCTTCCTTGGCCTCCACCGCCTGGTGCAGGCCGTCCGACCAGCGCCGCCCGTCCATCATCCGGCCGGTGAACTCATCGATGATGATGATCTTGCCGTCCTTGACGATATAGTCGGTGTCGCGCTTGAAGGCGATGTTGGCGCGCATCGCCTGGTTCAGGTGATGGACCACCTGGGTATTCTCGAAATCGTAGAGATTGGTGCCTTCGAGCAGGCCGGCCTCTTCGAGCAGCCGCTCGATCCGCTCGGTGCCGTCCTCGGTCAGCATCACCGAGCGCTGCTTCTCGTCGAACTCGTAATCGTCCTTGCGGACCTGCTTCACGATCGCGTCGACCTGCTTGTACAGTTCCGTCTTGTCGTCGGTCGGCCCGGAGATGATCAGCGGGGTGCGCGCTTCGTCGATCAACACCGAATCGACCTCGTCGACCACGGCATAATGGAAGGGGCGGTGGACCATCGAGCTGCGCTCATATTTCATGTTGTCGCGCAGATAGTCGAAGCCGAATTCGTTGTTCGTGCCGTAGGTGATGTCCGAGCCATAGGCCTCGCGGCGCTGGCTGTCGGTCAGGTTCGGGACGATCACGCCGACGGTGAGGCCCAGGAAGCGATAGACCCGGCCCATCCACTCGGCGTCGCGGGTGGCGAGATAGTCGTTGACGGTGACGACATGGACGCCGAGCCCGGGCAGCGCGTTCAGATAGACGGCGAGGGTCGCGACCAGCGTCTTGCCTTCACCGGTCCGCATCTCGGCGATCTCGCCGCGGTGGAGGACGATGCCACCGATCATCTGCACGTCATAATGGCGCTGGCCGAGCACGCGCCGCGCCGCCTCGCGGACCGTGGCGAAGGCCTCCGGCAGCAGCGAATCGAGCTTCTCGCCGGCATTGAGCCGGGCGCGGAACTTGACCGTCTGGCCGGCCAGTTCCTCGTCGCTCATCGCCTGGAGAGTCGGCTCGAAGGCGCCGATCTTCTGGACGATCGGACGCAGCGACTTCACATATCGGTCATTCGACGAACCGAAGATGGCTTTGGCGAGGCCGCCGAGCATGGGCAATCCTTGAGACATGGGCGTGCGACCGGCCTGACGGCCGTGGCGCAAATGATCCCGGTGCAGATAGGTTCCCGTGCTGGCTACGTCAATTCGCGGGCAGAACGCGTGGGGCGTTCCGAAGCATCGTTTGCGACATTTGATTATTCGTGCGCCGCGCTAATGTTGGCATCAGGTGCGTCGGCGGGAGTTACTTCGACTGATTGTCGGACAAGGACGTGGACCGGTTTGGTTGGGCGGACCCGCTTCAAGGTATCGGTGGCCGCCTCGTCGCAGGCCGCTGGGATAGGATCGTCGCGGATCGCATCCGTAGCCCGGCAATTCGCGACCCGGCCATCTAAACCCAGGTCGAACTCAATCAGCCTGTCACTATTTTCGAAGGGTTCAGCATCAGGCAAGCTCCAGTGAACCCGGTTACGATAAAGCCGGTCTGCCGGCTGACCATTCACTTCTCGAACTGGTTCAAATGCCGCTCTTTGCATCAGCAAATGGCAGGTTGCCTCGTCGAGCGCGGCCGTACCGCTCGAACCAAGTACCGTGCAATTTGATGGGCGTCCGTTAGCGCGGATGCGAAGTTCGAAATAGGTCGTGCCGATCTTGCTTTCCCGCAGAGCCTCGGACGGATAGTCGTCCGGAGTCACCCATTCTCCCGGTGAACCAAGCGGCAAGGGTAGCATGCCGGCTCGGGCGCCCTCTGGGTCGGTAACGGAACCAGATTGGGGTATTTGCCACCTGACCCGATTGCTGTAGGTCGAGCGGATTGCTCGTTTTTTTGCATCGAGAGCCGGCTGGAAGCGTGCGCGCAGGCGCAACAGCGCGCAGGCTGTCGCATCGAGTTCAGATATTCCGCTCGATTCGGTCACTGTGCATGAAGTGACGGCGCCTTTTTCATCGACATCCAGTAAGAACACCGTGGTGCCCTGCTCTCTCGCCCGCAACGGCCCCGGGGGATAGTCTTGAGACCTGATCCAATCGCCTGCATCGCCGAGGGGGACGGGCTGTCCGAACTCGGCGGTTGCGGCGACGTGCCACGAGAAAGCCGCCAAGCAGAATAATATGCGCATAGTGCCGCACTCCCGTCGCCCGCAGGGTGGCCGAAACGGTAACGAATTTCCAGGTACCCAGTCGCGGTCTTGTCCATTTTGGTTCCTTCGATCGGGCCAACGCAGACGCCATCTTCGGCATCACTCATTGGATGGCTCCTTGCTATTGTTGCGGATGAGTCGAACTTCCAAACATCACCCATTCCCCCTATAGCGCCCGGCAACATCTCCCGGAGTTTCCCATGGATCGTTCGCCGCTCGCCCCTGCCGCTTTTCCCGATCTGCCGCCGATCGCGGGCGTGCGCATCGCGGTCGCGCGCGCTGGCTACAAGGCGTGGGACCGGGCGGACCTGACCTATGCGGCCTTTGACGAGGGCACGACGGTCGCCGGGGTGACGACGAAGAGCAAATGCCCCTCGCCCGAAGTCGAATGGTGCCGCGCCGCGCTGCCGCTGGGGACGGCGCGCGCGCTGGTCGTCAACGCGGGCAATTCCAACGCCTTCACCGGCCATCGCGGCCGCGCCGCGGTCGAGGCGATCACCGCGCGGGTGGCGGGCACGGTCGGCTGCAAGCCGTCGGACGTGTTCGAGATCGGAAGAGCGTCG
>SCUQ01000569.1 GCA_004297635.1 Rhizorhabdus sp.
TCGGCAAGGATACGCTGACCGACCGCTATCTCCTGCCCGGCGAAAGCTATCAGGATCTCTTCGTCCGCGTCGCCTCCGCCTATGCCGACGATCAGGCGCACGCCCAGCGCATCTACGACTATATCTCGAAGCTGTGGTTCATGCCGTCCACCCCGGTCCTGTCCAATGGCGGCACCGGCCGGGGCCTGCCGATCAGCTGCTATCTCAACTCGGTCGACGACAGCCTGGAAGGCATCGTCAACACCTGGAACGAGAATGTCTGGCTGGCCGCGCGCGGCGGCGGCATCGGCACCTATTGGGGCTCGGTGCGCGGCATTGGCGAGCCGGTCGGCCTGAACGGCAAGACAAGCGGCATCATTCCCTTCGTCCGGGTGATGGATTCGCTCACCCTCGCGATCAGCCAGGGCTCGCTGCGGCGCGGCTCGGCGGCGGTCTATCTCGATGTCTCGCATCCCGAGATCGAGGAGTTCCTCGAGATCCGCAAGCCATCGGGCGATTTCAACCGCAAGGCGCTGAACCTGCACCATGGCGTGCTGCTGACCGATGCCTTCATGGAAGCGGTGCGCGACGGCCGCGAATGGGATCTGGTCAGCCCGAAGGACGGCTCGAAGCGCGGCAGCGTCGATGCCCGCGCGCTGTTCCAGAAACTGGTCGAGACCCGCCTCGCCACCGGCGAACCCTATATCGTCTTCAACGACACGGTGAACCGGGCGATGCCGAAGCATCACCGCGATGTCGGCCTGAAGGTGTCGACCTCGAACCTCTGTTCGGAAATCACCCTGCCCACCGGGCGCGACCAGCATGGCATGGATCGTACCGCGGTCTGCTGCCTCTCGTCGCTCAACCTGGAAACCTGGGATGAGTGGAACGGCGACAAGATGTTCATCGAGGATGTCATGCGCTTCCTCGACAATGTCCTGCAGGATTATATCGATCGCGCGCCGGACGAGATGGCCCGTGCCAAGTACAGCGCCGGCCGCGAACGCTCGGTCGGGCTCGGCGTGATGGGCTTCCACACCTTCCTGCAGGCGCGCAACATCCCGTTCGAAGGGGCGATGGCGAAGAGCTGGAACCTGAAGATCTTCAAGCATATCGCCGCCGGCGCGCAGGAAGCCTCGATGCTGCTGGCCAGCGAGCGCGGCCCCTGCCCCGACGCCGCCGATCAGGGCGTGATGGAGCGGTTCAGCTGCAAGATGGCGATCGCGCCGACCGCGTCGATCTCGATCATCTGCGGCGGCACCTCGGCCTGCATCGAGCCGATCCCGGCGAACATCTACACCCACAAGACGCTGTCGGGCAGCTTCTCGATCAAGAATCCCTATCTCGAAAAGCTGCTCACCGAAAAATCGAAGAACAGCGATGCGGTGTGGAATTCGATCCTGGAAAAGGGCGGCTCGGTCCAGCATCTGGACTTCCTGACCCAGGAAGAAAAGGATGTGTACAAGACCAGCTTCGAGATCGACCAGCGCTGGCTGATCGAGCTTGCCGCCGATCGCACCCCCTATATCGATCAGGCGCAGTCGCTGAACCTGTTCATCCCGGCCGATGTCGAAAAGTGGGATCTGCTGATGCTCCACTTCCGCGCCTGGGAACTGGGCATCAAGTCGCTTTACTATCTCCGCTCCAAATCGGTGCAGCGCGCCGGCTTCGCGGGCGGCGTGGAGGCGGACAACACGCCCGATCTCAAGCAGATCGAGCTTGAGACCAAGGATTATGACGAGTGCCTGGCGTGCCAATGACACCCATCATTGGCGCTCGCCGCTCTCGCCTGTCAGTGCGCGGCAGAGCGTAAGGCGCGCTTTGCCCCATGGATCTCTCCGTCTCCCTGATCGTCGCGATCGCCTCGGCGCTGGTCGGCCTGCTCTGCTTCTACCTCACCCTCGTCGCGCTCGCGCGGCTGAAGAAGGTGCGGAAGGGCAAGGGCGCGCTGGGCGATACCGAAGCCGATCTGAAGATATTCGCCCGTAATCAGGCGCTCAGCGCCATCGTCATGGTCGCGCTTGCCGCGTTCATCCTGCTCTACAGCTGAAAGGCCGTCCCATGTCCCTCCTCCAGGCCAGCCGCACCTACAAGCCCTTCGAATATCCCTGGGCGTTCGAATATTGGAAGCGCCAGCAGCAGCTCCACTGGCTGCCGGAGGAAGTGCCGCTGGGCGAGGATTGCCGCGATTGGGCACAGAAGCTCAGCGATCATGAGCGCAACCTGCTGACGCAGATCTTCCGCTTCTTCACCCAGGCCGATGTCGAGG
>SCUQ01000570.1 GCA_004297635.1 Rhizorhabdus sp.
CCCGAAACCGCCGCCGACTGACGCACCAGCACCGCATCGAACCAGCCGCAGCGCCGCTTGCGCCCCGTGACCGTTCCGAATTCGTGGCCGCGCTCGCCCAGCCGCTGGCCGGTCTCGTCCTCCAGTTCGGACGGGAAGGGGCCGGAGCCCACGCGGGTGGTGTAGGCCTTGACGATGCCGAGCACGAAGCCCGCCGCCGACGGGCCGAGCCCCGATCCGCCCGAAGCGGTGCCGGCGATGGTGTTCGATGAGGTGACGAACGGATAGGTGCCGTGATCGACGTCGAGCAGCACGCCCTGCGCGCCTTCGAACAATATGCGTCGCCCGGCCTTGCGCGCCTCGTTCAGGGTCAGCCAGACCGGCTTGGCGAAGGGCAGGATGAAGTCGGCAATTTCGGCCAGGTCGGCCTTGAGCCGCTCGCGATCGACCGGGGGTTCGCCGAAGCCGGCGCGCAGCGCGTCATGATGCGCGCAGATGCGGTCGAGCTGCGGCTCGAGATCGTCGAGATGGGCGAGGTCGCAGACACGGATCGCGCGGCGGCCGACCTTGTCCTCATAGCAGGGGCCGATGCCGCGCCGGGTCGTTCCGATCTTTCCGGCGCCGCTGGCATCCTCGCGCAGGCCGTCGAGGTCGCGGTGGATCGGCAGGATCAGCGGGCAGGTCTCGGCGATCTGGAGATTGTCTGGGGTGATGGCGACGCCCTGGCCCTGCAGCTTGGCGACTTCGTCGCGGAAATGCCAGGGATCGAACACCACGCCGTTGCCGATCACCGACAGCGTGCCGCGGACGATGCCCGAGGGCAGCAGGCTGAGCTTGTAGGTCTTGCCCGATACGACCAGCGTATGGCCGGCATTGTGCCCGCCCTGGAAGCGCACGACGACATCGGCGCGCTCGGCCAGCCAGTCGACGATCTTGCCCTTGCCCTCATCGCCCCATTGGGCGCCGATCACGGTGACGTTGGCCATTCAAGCTTTCCGTTTCTTCAGAGCGCGGCGGGCTGACCGTCGCGCAGGATATGGGTGCAGCCGAGTGCGGCCGCGTCGTCGCCGTCCGACAGAGCGGCGACGGTGATCCAGTCGTCGGCGCGCAGCTTCGCGGCTAGCGCCGGATCGGTACCCAGCGGCAGGAAGACGCGCTTGTGCTCGACCACGCCGAGGCCGACATCGACGAGAGGATCGATGAACAGCGAGAAGCCGATCGCCTTCTCCTCGCCGCCATCCGGGCGGACGATGGTGTAGCTGCCGCCCCGGCCGATCTCACCGGACAGGCCCCGGCCGAACAGCGAAAAGCCGATCCACCGCTGATATTCGAAGCCGTGCCGCTCGGTGGGGTCGAGGGTCAGCGTTACCCGGTCGCCGATCGCGGCGGCGATCGCCTCGATCGCTTCCAGCCGCGTGTCGAGTGCCTTGGCCCCCTCGATCGCGCGGAGCTTCGCCAGCGCCGGTCCGACCGGACCCGCGGCCTCGATGAACGGAAGATAGGCGGTCGCCCCAAGGCTGGCGAGGCCGCCGGCATCCTTGGCATCGAGCAGGTCGCGGACCGCTTCGATCCGCTCGGCCGGGAGCGGCATCGCACCTGCAGCGAGCGTCTCCACCAGATCGGGCAGGGTCAGGTCGACGGTGATGCCGGTGACGCCGGCCACCTCCAGCGCCTCGATGGCGACGCGCAATATTTCGATCACGGCAGCGAGGCTGTCGGTGCCGATCAGTTCGGCCCCGGCCTGCACCAGTTCACGCTCGGGCCGCAGCTGCGTTGCGCGCAGCTTGAGCACGGGGCCGCCATAAGCGAGGCGCAACGGGCGCGGGCGATGGCCCATGCGGGTCGCGGCGATGCGGCCGACCTGGGCGGTGATGTCGGGACGCAACGCCAAGGTGCGCTGCGAGACCGGATCGACGAAGCGGAGAAGATCGCGCGCGCCTGCCGATTTGAGCTGGGCCACCAGCCCCTCCTCGAACTCGGCCAGCGGCGGGGAGACACGCTGATAGCCATGCCGTCCGATCGCGACGATCACCCGATGCAGCAGACGCGAAAGCGCCTCCGCCTGCGGCGGCAGGCGGTCACGAAGGCCTTCGGGCAGGAGTCCGGGGGCAATGGTCATCGGCTGAGGCTCATAGCGGCGAATGGCTCAGGTTCAACCGCTAGCTGCCGGCGACCGGCAAGCTTTGCTTGAACGGGCCAAATAAAAAGGCCCTCCCGGCGGGGAGGGCCTTTCCATCATCGCATGGGTTGCGATCAGAAGCTCAACGCCTTCGCGGCCTTCACGCCGGGAAGCTGGGCGATCTTCGCCTTGAGCGCGTCGTCGACGGGGGTGTCTACCGACAGAAGCAGCACCGCCTCGCCACCCGCCGAGCGGCGGCCGAGGTGGAAGGTGCCGATGTTGACGCCGGCTTCGCCCAGGGTCGATCCCAGCCGGCCGATGAAGCCGGGGGCGTCGACATTGACGATATAGAGCATCTCGCCGGTGAGATCGGCCTCCACCTTGACGCCGTAAATCTCGACGAGGCGCGGTTCGGCATTGGCGAACAGCGTGCCCGCGACCGACTTGGCGCCCTCGGCGGTGGTGACGGTGACGCGGACGAGGGTCGAATAATCGCCTTCGCGGTCATGGCGCACTTCGCGCAGGTCGAGGCCGCGTTCCTTG
>SCUQ01000571.1 GCA_004297635.1 Rhizorhabdus sp.
CCGAATCGTGCGATCGGATGAGAACCATCCCATTCCGGCGACGTTCCGGATCGCCTTGTCGTTCCAGCTTCTGCGGTCGTTCCACAGCCTGTCGATTCCGCGCTGGGTGGCGGCGTAGCTGTCGAAATCCGCCGCGACCATGAACCAGTCATGGTCGTACAGCCCGGCGATCAGCGCCTTGTAGCGATCGCGGTCGTCGGGCGAGAATACCCCGCCCGCGATCGCCTGCAACGCCTGGCTCAATTCGCGCGATGCCTCGATGATGGCACGCGGACCGTGGCCCTCGGCCCGCGCCTTGCCGACCTCGGCGGCGGTCAGGCCGAAGATCATGATATTCTCCGGCCCGACATGGTCGCGCATCTCGACATTGGCGCCGTCCAGCGTGCCGATCGTCAGCGCGCCGTTGAGCGCGAACTTCATGTTGCCGGTGCCCGATGCCTCCATGCCCGCGGTCGATATCTGCTCGCTGAGATCGGCGGCGGGCATCATGATCTCGGCCATCGAGACATTGTAGTTCGGTACGAAGGCGACCTTGAGCAGGCCTTGAACCGCCGGATCGTGGTTGATCACCCGGGCGACGTCGTTCGCCAGCTTTATGATCAGCTTGGCATTATGATAGCTCGGCGCCGCCTTGCCGCCGAACAGCTTGACCCTGGGCACCCAGTCGCGCTCGGGATGCGAGCGTATCTGGTCGTACAGCGCCACGGCCTCGATGATGTTGAGCAGCTGGCGCTTATATTCGTGGATGCGCTTGATCTGCGTGTCGAACAGCGCGCTGGGGTCCACCTTCAGCCCCATCCTTTCGCGCAGCACGTTCGACAGCACCGCCTTCTTGGCGAGCTTCACCGCGGCGAACTTCTCCTGGAAGGCGGCGTCGCCAGCCACCTGCTCCAGCCCGCGAAGCTGCTCGGTATCGTCGAGGAAGCCATCGCCGATCGCCTCGCGGATCAGCGATGTCAGTTCGGGATTGCACTGCATCAGCCAGCGGCGTGGGGTGATGCCATTGGTCTTGTTGTTGATCCGATCGGGATAGAGCCGGTGGAAATCGGCGAACACCGTCTCCTTCATCAGCTCGGTATGGAGCGCCGACACACCATTGACGCTGTGCGATCCGGCGAAGGCGAGATTGCCCATCCGCACGCGCCGGTCGCCGCCCTCGTCGATCAGGGAGATCGCGCTGATCCCGGCATCGTCGAAGCCATGCTGCTTGCGGGCCTCGATCAGCAGCTTGGCGTTGATCGCATAGACCAGCTGCATGTGGCGCGGCAGCATCTGTTCGAACAGCGGCACCGGCCAGCTTTCGAGCGCTTCGGGCAGCAGCGTATGGTTGGTATAGCCGAAGGTCGCGCGCGTGATGTCCCACGCCTCGTCGAAGTCGATATTGTGGAGATCGATCAGGATGCGCATCAGTTCGGCGACCGACACCGCCGGATGGGTATCGTTGAGCTGGATCGCGGCCTTGTCGGGCAGGGTGCGGATGTCGCCGAAATACTGGACGTGCCGGCGGACGATGTCCTGCAGCGAGGCCGAGGAGAAGAAATATTCCTGGCGCAGGCGCAGCTCCTGTCCGGCGCTGTGCGAATCCGCCGGATAGAGGACGCGGGTGAGCGACTCCGCCTTGTTGCTCTCCTTGAGCGCGCCGATGTGATCGCCGGCGTTGAAGGCGTCGAGCAGGATCGGGTCGATCGGCTGCGCGGTCCACAGCCGCAGCGTGTTCACCCGGTCGCCGCGCCAGCCCACCACGGGCGTGTCATAGGCGGTGGCGATGATGCGGTCGTGGGGCTTCCACAGCCGGGCATGATCGCCGCTGCCATCGGCCGCAGCCATATCGACGACACCGCCGAAACCGATCTCATAGCTCGCCTCGCGCCGCTCGAATTCCCAGTTGTTGCCGTGCGCCAGCCAGGTTTCGGGCAGTTCGACCTGCCAGCCGTCGGAGATTTCCTGCCGGAACATGCCGTTCACATAGCGGATGCCATAGCCATAGGCCGGCACGTCGACCGACGCGAGCGACTCCATGAAACAGGCGGCGAGCCGGCCAAGGCCGCCATTGCCGAGCGCTGCATCGGGCTCCAGCTCGCGGATCAGGTCGATGTCGACGCCCAGCGAGGCGAGCGCCTCGCGCATTTCGTCCATCAGGCCCAGATTGGAGATCGCGTCGCGCATCAGCCGGCCGATCAGGAATTCGAGGCTGAGATAATAGACGCGCTTGGCGCCCGCCTTGTAGGTTTCCTCCGTGCTGGCGATCCAGCGGTCGATCACCCGGTCGCGGATCACCAGGATCGTCGCGGCGAGCCAGTCATGGCTTTTCGCAGCCGCGGCATTCTTGCCGATCCGGTATGTCAGCCGCTCGATGATCTCCTCGGCCAGGGTCGTGGGGTCGGATGAACGTTGCGCAGGCTTGGGAAGAATGGCGCTGCCGGTATTGCGGTTCATGATCGCGACTCCCCCGAAGACCCCATCGATGCGCCAAGTGTATCCTAGCGATCGCATCGCGCAACCTTGATGTTGCAGTGCGGCAAGGCTTAATTTCGGTGACGATATGGAGCTGCTGACAAGCCTGTATAGGAGGCCTATCGTCCCGATCGGGAGCCTGTACGGGGCGGGCTGTGCTTTTGGATCTTGAGAGACGGGGAATGACTCTGCGCGCCGTGAACGACATCGGATCGGCGATCGATCCAGACGAGACGATGGGCCTGCCGGGCTGGCTTTATCATGATCCGGAAGTCTATGCGCTCGAGCAGGAACGCATTTTCCGTCGTTCCTGGCAGCTGGTCTGCCATCTGAGCGATATTCCTGCCGCGGGCGATTGGCAGTCGATCGCGGTGGGCGGTGAGGCGATCATCGTCATTCGCGGGGAGGATGGCGCGGTCCGCGCGCTTTCCAATGTCTGCCGCCACCGCGCCTCGAAGCTGGTCGACGGCGATCAGGGTTGTACGCGCAAGCTCGTCTGCCCCTATCACGCCTGGACCTATGAGAGCGACGGGCGGCTGAGCGGCGTTCCGGGCAAGCGCGACTATCCGGCCTTCGACATGGCCGATTACGGGCTGCACCGTTTTCCCACCGAAGTCTGGCGTGGCTTCATCTTCGTCAATATCGAGGGGGCCGGGCCATCGGTCGCCGAGATGATGGCGCCCTATGAGGACGAGATCGCACCCTATCGCTTCGAGGATATGCGCGCGCTGGGCCGGGTGGTGATGCGGCCGCGCACCGTGAACTGGAAGAATATCGCCGACAATTATTCCGACGGGCTGCACATTCCCGTCGCTCATCCCGGCCTCAAGCGGCTGTTCGGCCCCGGCTATGGGATCGAGGCGAGCGACTGGGTCGACAAGATGACCGGGCCGCTGCTGGAAGGGGTGCCGGGCAGCTCGTCCGAGGCGCTCTATCGCCAGTTCCTCCCGGCGGTCGAGCATCTGTCGGAGGAGCGGCAGCGGCTATGGACCTACTTCAAACTGTGGCCGAACACCGCTTTCGACATCTATCCCGATCAGATCGATTTCATGCAGTTCCTGCCGGTTTCGCCGACCGAGACGATGATCCGCGAAATCGCCTATGTCCTGCCCGACGAGCGGCGCGAGATGAAAGCGGCGCGCTATCTCAACTGGCGGATCAACCGCATGGTCAATGCGGAGGATACCAAGCTGGTCGCGCGAGTCCAGGACGGTATGGCGACGCCGAGCTACACGCAGGGCCCGCTGGGCAACAGCGAGGTCTGCCTAAAGAGTTTCGCGCGCAAATTCCGGGTGCTGATCCCGGAGGCCCGCCATCCGAAGCGGCCGTCGCCGGGGTGGAGCGCGCGCAGCGTCGCGGGGCAGCTATCATGACCGGCAGACAGGATGTCGTCATCATCGGCGGCGGGCATAACGGCCTCGTCTGTGCCTTCTATCTCGCGCGGAAAGGCCTGAAAGTCCGCATCCTCGAACGGCGCGGCGTGGTCGGCGGTGCGGCCGTGACCGAGGAGTTCCATCCCGGATTCCGCAATTCCGTGGCGAGCTACACGGTGAGCCTGCTCCAGCCGCGCGTGATCCGCGACATGCGGCTGCACGAGCGCGGGCTGCGCATCGTCGAACGGCCGATCTCCAACTTCCTGCCGCTCGCCGATGGCGGCTATCTCAAGCTGGGGGGCGGGCTCGAACGGACCCAGGCCGAGTTCCGGCGCTTCTCGGCGGCGGATGCCGACGCGCTGCCTGCCTATTACGATGCGCTCGAAGGCGTTGCCGACGTGCTGCGCGACCTGGCGCTCAAAATCCCGCCCAATGCCGGCGGCGGGCTGATCGAACTGCTCAAGGCAGCGGCGCAGGGCCGCAAGGTCGCGATGGCGGGGTTGCCCGCCCAGCGCGACATTCTCGACCTGTTCGTGAAGAGCGCGCGGACCTTCCTCGATGGCTGGTTCGAGCATGAGGCGATCAAGGCCGCGTTCGGCTTCGATGCCGTGGTCGGCAATTATGCCAGCCCCGACACGCCGGGATCGGCCTATGTGCTGCTGCACCACGTCTTCGGCGAGGTGAACGGCAAGAAGGGCGCCTGGGGCCATGCGATCGGCGGCATGGGCGCGATCACGCAGGCGATGAGGGCCGCCTGCGAGGAGCATGGCGTCGTCATCGAGACGGACAGCGCGGTCGAAAAGGTGATCGTCGATGGCGGCCGGGCGGTGGGCGTCCGCACCGCTGACGGCACCGAGCATATGGCGCCGGTCGTGGCCTCCAATGTCGGGCCGGGGCTGCTCTATCGCAAGCTGATCGACCAGGCCGATCTGGATGCGGACTTCCGGCATCGGATGAAGGGTTTCCGCGCCGGATCGGGCACCTTCCGGATGAACGTCGCACTGAGCGAACTGCCCAACTTCGCGGCGCTGCCCGGCGAAGGCGAGCATCATCGCAGCGGCATCATCATCGCCCCGACGCTCGATTATATGGATCGCGCGTTCACCGATGCCCGCATCCATGGCTGGTCGAAGGCGCCGATCGTCGAAATGCTGATTCCCTCGACCGTCGATGACAGTCTCGCGCCTGCGGGCCAGCATGTGGCCAGCCTGTTCTGCCAGCAATTCGCGCCCGAACTTCCGGATGGTCGAAGCTGGGATGATGAGCGGGAGGCGGCGGCCGATCACATCATCGCGACGGTGGAGACGCATGCGCCGGGCTTCGCGAAGTCGGTCGTCGGCCGGCAGATCCTCTCACCGCTCGATCTGGAGCGGACCTTCGGCCTGGTCGGCGGCGACATCATGCATGGCCATATGGCGCTCGATCAGCTCTGGGCGGCGCGACCGATCCTCGGCCATGGCGATTATCGCGGACCGATCAGGGGACTCTATATGTGCGGCGCTGGCAGCCATCCCGGCGGCGGCGTGACCGGCGCGCCGGGGCATAATGCCGCGCAGGCGATCCTGGCGGACCGGGGGCTGGGGCGGTTTTTCGGCGGATGATCAGGCGGGGGCGAGGTGCCGCGCCCGTCGCCGCATCACCCACCAGACCGGAAGGCCCGCCAGGATCAGCACGGCGCCCCAGATATTGGCTTCGATCCCTGCGCCATAGAGCGCCCAGAGCGAGTAGATCGCGGCGCTGATCGCGATCCACCGCCTTACGCCGCCAAGCTTCAGCGCCGCCGCCGCCACGAACACATACATGACGAGCGACGCGGTGGTCGCGAGCAGGGCGACGAAGGTGAACAGGTTGACCGTCGTCTTGCTGGCGTTGAGCGCCAGAACCGCGGTGACGAGGCAACTCGACAAGATATGCGCGCGGACCGGTACGCCATTGGCGGCAAGCTTGCCGAGCGCGCGGGGAAAGACGCCGCCCGCCGCCATCGCCGCGGGCATTTCCCCTTGCAGCAATATCCAGCCGTTGAGCGCCCCGAGCGCGCTGATCATCGCGAAGGCGGCGACGACGTGGGCCGCGCTCGCTCCCCAATAGCGCCCGATGACGTCCGCGAAGGGCGCTGCCGAATGCGCCGCGACGTCGGGGGCCAGCAGCAGGATCACCGCCGTGCAGGCGAACAGGTAGATCAGCCCGGTCAGGGCGGTGCCGCCGAACGTGGCAAGGGGAATCGTGCGGCCCGGATCGGCAACCTTGCCGGCCGGGACCGTGGCCGATTCCATCCCTAGAAACGCCCATAAGGTCAGTGTGCCCGCCGTGGTGATCGCGGCGAGCCCGATTTCGGGCCGGTGCGGATCGGGCAGGGTGAGGTCGCCGTGCGGAGCCGCCATCGCCGCGATGATCACCACCGCGATCAGCGGCAGGATCTTCACGGCGGTGGCGATGAGCTGGACCCAGCCGGCGTTGCGCGTGCCGCTGATATTGATCGCCGTCATCGTCCAGACGAGCGCGATCGTGATGCCGGTCGACAGCAGGGCATTGGTCGCCAGCGCCGGCACGAAGGCCGAGAGATAGCTGACCGTGGCTACTGCGATCGCGCCATTGCCGACGAACAGCGATATCCAATAGGCCCAGGCGATATAGAAGGCGACATCGGTGCCGAACGCGGCGCGGACATAGACATAGGGGCCGCCCGTTTCCGGACGCGCGCGGCACAGACCCGCAAAAACCGCGGCGAGCGCAAGGCTGCCGGCGATGGTGATCCCCCAGGCGGGGATCACGTTCCAGCCATAGGGCGCCAGACTGGCGGGCAGCATATAGACGCCCGAGCCGATCATGTTGCCGACGACCAGCGCCGTCGCCATGACCAGCCCGAGCGGCCGGGCGGCAGCGCCGCCCGATCGATCGCCCGTCACGCCGTCCTCAAAAACGCTGCGACACCTTCAGGCCGAACAGCTGCGGCTTGACGGGATAGGAGCGCGCGACGGTGCCGCAGATCGTGGCCGGACAGAAGGTGTTTCGGCTGAGGATACCGCGTTTGTCGAAGGCGTTCTGGATGAAGGCTTCCACGCTGATCGATCCCAGTTTCGTACCTGCCGAAAAATCGAAGGTCGTGAAGCCTGTCGTGCGTCCGACCGCAAGATCGTCGGCCGTCGCGAGGAAGTTTTTGGCTCCTCCCTGGCGCAACATGCTGCCTTGCACGAAGCTGTCTCGCCCGCCGAAATCAAAGTCGTAGCGCGCGGTGGCCGTTCCCTTGAACTTGGGTTGGACGGTAAGCCGGGCCCCCTTGGGCGCGGCGACCGTGCCGAGCGTGCAGTCCGAATTGCCGGCCGCGTTGATCTGGCAGAAAGCGCTGCTGAGCTTTGCGTCGGTAAAGGTACCGGTGCCGCTCAGCGTCAGCCCGCCGGTGCGGAACTGAATGTCGAGTTCGGCGCCGTTTATCCGCGCGTCGCCTGAATTATAGATGTTGACGACGCCGGCAGAGCCGACGGGAGCCAGCGTATATTGCAGCTTCTTCCACTTCATATGATAGATCGAGCCGTTGAGGCGCAGCTTCCGGTCGAGCCACGCCGTCTTCCAGCCTATCTCGAAATTGTCGATCGTGTCGGCGTCATAGGGATTGATACCGGGGCGCCGATTGTTGCCGCCTGGCCGGAATCCGGTGGAATAGGTCGCATAGACCATGCGGTCCGCATCGACCTGCCAGCTCAGGCTGACCTTGTGGGTCTCGCCATTCTCCTTGTAAACCTTGTCGACGTTGACGCAGCTCCCACGCGTAATCGGTGTCGCGCAACCTGATCCGGCGGCGTTGGATGCGAAGCCGGAAAAGCCTTTCAGCGAATTGCGCGCCCGAAAAACGCGGATGCCGCCGGTGAGCTTCAGCGCATCCGTTATCTTGTAATAGACCTCGCCAAAAGCCGCGTAGTCGCGGGTGATGATACGCGTGTCGGTGACAAATATATCGTCGCCGAACACAGCGGGCGTATTCGGAATCGAGCCGAGGCCGGGGATCGTGTAGTCCGCAAGGTTCCGGTTGCTCTGTCGCTGGATGAACAGACCCGCAGTAAAGCTGAACGGGTTGTCCTGATCGGAGCTGAGCCGGATCTCGTGGCTCTGCTTGGTCAGCCGCTGTTCGTTGTGATAGCGCATCGAAGGATCGAGGAAGCCGCCATTGCCATCCGGGAAGTTGGTATAGCCCGTGATATTGTCATAATAGACGGTGTAATAGCTGTAATCTTGGTCGTTGTTGATCGATCGCTGCAAATATCCGCCGGAATAAAGCAGATCGAAATTGCCGATCTTGCCTTCTATGGTGAGCGCGGCCTGATACCATTTGTCGAGATTTCGATCGGGCGCATATTCATGAACCTGCAGATCGCCGACGCGCGGATCGAAACCGAAGGCACCCTCTGACTTTTGATGCTGTGCGATGAGCGTGGGCGTCATCGTCCAGTTGTCGTCGAGGTCGATGCCCAGTGCCAAGCGGCCGCCATAGGTTTCGATGGTGTTGAAATTCTTCTTCACCTCCGCGGCGTTGTTCACCGTGAGATTGGTGGTCGGGTCATTGTCGGACAGGGTGAAGGTGCGGCTCGCCGGCGTGTTGTCGATATAGCCGCCATCGCGCTGATAGAAGCCGACGACGCGCAGCGCGGTCTTGTCGCTGAGCGGTACGTTGAGGAAAGCTTCCGCGACGCCGCCCGCTTCGCCCTCGCCGAATTTGTTGACGGTCAGGTCATAACCGCCCTCGAACACGCCCTGCTTGGGCTTGTTTGTGATCAGGCGGATCGTGCCGGCCAGCGAACTCGCGCCATAGAGCGTCCCCTGCGGGCCGGACAGCGCCTCGACGCGGGCCAGGTCATAGGCGTGGACGTCGAGCATCGCGCCGATCGTGCTCACCGGGATTTCGTCGAGATACACGCCGACCGTGGGCAGCGAGCCGCCGGGCAGGTTGATGCCGCCGGTAGAAACGCCGCGGATCGAGATGTCCGATTGTGACGGGCCATAGGTCTGGAAGCTGACGCTCGGCAGCAGCTTCGCATAATCGTCCAGGCTCGTGACCTGATGCTGGGCCAGGGTCTCGGTGCCAAGCGCCTGGAGGCTGATCGGCACCTTCTGGATGCTCTCGTTGCGCTTCTGCGCGGTGACGATGATCTCGCCGTCATCCGTAGCGCTTTCGGGCGCCGCCTGCGCGAAGGCGACGGCGGGCGAGAGCAGGATGGTGGAGGCCAGCAGAAGCGCTGCCATGGTGCGGCGCGGTGGAAGGGAAGGCGTGTCGGTCACGGGAGGCCCCTTTTTTGATTTGGTGGCTCCAGTTCCCCATGAAAATTGTTTCGGCGCAAGAAACTATGAACGGCCGTTGCCTACATCATTGTTAATTTTATGCTGTGTTGCGGAATGAACACAGCGGAGGAACCTCCGGATAGGAGTCCAGTATCGGCCCCAGCGCCGCGCGCAGCGGCTCCAGCATCGCCGCATAGGGCCGCCACTGGCCGACGCCGTCGCGGTTGATCGGGCGGCGGACCTGCTCGCTGCTGGCGGTGCGCACCGCCCGGCGATTGCTGTGGAAGTCGAGGCAGGCCTCCTCGAACGGCAGGTCGAGCGCCGCGAGCAGCGCGCGCACCTCGCCTTCGGGATCGTCGAGCAGTTGCTCATGGATCACGCGGTGGACGCGACCCGGCAGCACCGCGTCGATATGCGCCATCAACCGGACATAGTCGGCATAATAGCGGCCGATATCGTCGAGCCCATAGCTGAACCCCTGGCCCCGGGCGAAATGCTGGCGAAAATTGGAGAAACAGCAGTCGAGCGGATGCCGGCGCGCATCGATGATCCGGGCGCTGGGCAGGATCAGGTGGATGAAGCCGACATGAAGCCAATTGTTCGGCAACTTGTCGATGAAGAAGGCCTTGCCTTCGCGTCGTTGGACGCGGGTGGCGTCGAGATAATCCTGGCCCAACTGGCGGAGCTGATCCGCCACGAGATGATCGAGCCGGTCGGGATAGCCGCCCGCCAGGCCGGCCGCCTTCGCCACGAGCCGGGGAATATCGGGCAGTTCCATCGTCCCTTCGACCTGCGAATGGCAGGCGAGGATCTGCTCGATCAGCGTCGATCCGGCGCGCGGCATGCCCAGGATGAAGATCGGATCGGGGGCAGGGCACCCCCCGCCGCCATGCGTGGCGATGAAATCGGGCGTGAAGCGTGCGATCGTCGCGTCGACCTCGCGGCTCGTCTCGTCCGGATCATATCCGAGCTGGGCACGGCGGATCGCATTGCCGCTGGCATAATGGGCGAAGGCGGCAGGGTGCTCGCCCGCATCGTCCAGCGCCTTGCCGAGGGCGAAATCGAGGTGCAGCCGGTCGTCATCGTCGAGCGTGCTGGATTGTAGCGCCTGCTTCATTGCATCGAGATCGGCGGGAGCGAACCGCACGGTCTTGAGATTGGCAAGGCTCCACCAGATTTCCCCAAGCGTCGGATCGATGGCAAGGCCCCGGCGATAGGCGGCGATCGCCTCATCCTGCTCGCCGACCGTCTTGAGTGCATGACCGAAGCTCATCCATATCTTGGGCTGGTCGGGCCGCTGCGCCAGCACCTCGCGATAAAGGGCGATCGCTTCTTCATACTCGCCGACCCTGCCCAGCACCGCCGCGCGCAGGGTGGCATGGGCGGCATTGCCCGGATCGGCGTCATGCAGCCGGTCCAGCTCGGCCAGCGCTTCGGTAGTGCGGTTCTGGCGGTGGAGGATGGTGGCGAGATTGGCGCGCGCGGCGGTGAAGCCCGGCGCCAGCTCGACGGCACGGCGGAGCAGTGCTTCCGCATCACGATAACGACCGATCCGCGCGGCCAGCTCGGCCATCATCCGGATCGCAGCGACATCGACCGGACAGGCCTTCAGCTGCGCGCGCAGCAGCGGTTCCGCGACATGCAGCTCGTTGGCGACCAGGGCCCGGGCCGCTTGCTGTAGGGTGGGATCATCCACCGACGCGCGGATCGCCGCCAGTTCGGCCTGCTCGGCGGCATCGTTATGCCCCAGCGCGCGGTGGATGCGGCCGAGCAGACGGAGGAGGTCGGGCTGTCCAGGCAATCGGGCCAGAAGACTCTGGGCGATCGGCAGGGCGGCGGCCGGTTCGGCTTCGGCAAGCGAGGCGGCCCGAGCAAAGGCCATGTCGGCATCGTCCGCCATGGGGCTGCCCCGGGATGTCACGCGATCACAGCCCTTCCGATGCCAGTCTGAGCATCACCAGCGTAGAGAGCTGCGCCCGTTCGGCAAGGCTCTCGACAATCAGATACTCGTCTGCCGAGTGGATCGCGCCGCCGCGCGCACCCATCGTGTCGACGACGGGCACCCCGCAGGCGGCGATGTTGTTGCCATCGCACACGCCGCCGGTCGGCTTGTGGGCGATCGGACGGCCGAGCAGGGCGGCGCTTTCCTCGACCAGCCGGAACAGCTTCGCGGCCTGCTCATCTATCGGCTTGGGCGGGCGGCCAAAGCCGCCATGGACGTGGATCGCAACGTCATGCTCGGTCGCCACCGCGCGAACGAGGTCGGCGATCAGCCTCCGGGCCATTGTCTCATCTTCGGGCAGCGCTGGGCGCAGGTTGACCCGCAGCACCGCCTGGTCGGGCACCATATTATTGGGGCCGCCGCCGTCGATCTTCGCCGGATTGATCGACAGCCCGGCGCGTCTCGCCCGCGCCAGCCGCAGGGCCAGGTCCGCGGCGGCGACGATCGCGTTCCGGCCGTCCTCGGGGTTGCGCCCGGCATGTGCCGACCGGCCGCTGATGACGATCGAGAAATTGCCGCTGCCGGGCCGGGCGCCTGCCAGCGTTCCATCGGGCAGTGCGGACGGTTCATAGGTCAGCGCCGCGAGCTTGCCGCGCGCGGCCTGGGTGATCAGCACGGCCGATCCGGGCGAGCCGATCTCCTCATCCGAATTGATCACCACCTCATAGCCGATCCGCCCGCCGGCCGGCGATGCTTCGAGCGCGGCAAGCGCGGCGAGCATCAGCGCAATGCCGCCCTTCATATCGGCCACGCCGGGGCCGTTGAGGATCGCTCCGTCCTCTAGATCGGTCAGCGCCTGAAAGGGATGATCGATCCCGAACACCGTGTCCATATGGCCGGTGAGCAGCAGCTGCACCGGCGCCGCGGGGCGAACCCGGACGTGCAGGTTGCGGCCGAAGGCAAGGCGCTGGGCCTGACCACGGCCATCGATCGTCTCGCCGGGCGCGGCATCGATCAGGCGGACCTCGCCGGGCAGGATCGCAAAGGCATCGGCGAGCAGCGCGGCCATCGCCGCCAGCCCGTCGAGGTTCCGCGAACCGCTGTTGATCGCGCTCCACCGCCTGACCTGATCGAGCATCGGCGCCGCAGCCGCAGCGTCCAGCGCGGCGCGGTGGTCCTCGATCACAGCAGCCGCCCGCCCAGTTCGCCGGTCAGGTCGGCGATGCTGTCGGCTTCGAAGCTCGCGACCGGATAGGCGCAATAGTCGGCGGCATAATAAGCGCTCGGGCGGTGATTGCCCGATGCGCCGAGCCCGCCGAAGGGCATGTTGGCCGCAGCGCCCGTGGTCGGCCGGTTCCAGTTGACCACGCCTGCGCGCGAACCCGCCAGGAAGCGGTCCCACAGCGCCGCGTCGTCCGATAGCAGGCCGGCGGACAGGCCGAAGCTGGTCCGGTTGGCGGCCTCGATCGCCGCGTCGAAATCGCGCACGCGGATAACCTGCAGCACGGGAGCGAAGATTTCGGCATCGGGAACGTCGATACCGGTGACGTCATAGATACCCGGGGTGACGAAGGCATCGCTGCGGTCCAGCCGCTCGAAGGGCAGCAGCGCCTTCGCACCCTTCGCCCTCAGCGCCGCGACGGCATCGAGGGACGCTTGCGCGGCGCGGGCGGAGATCAGCGGACCCATATAGGGCTCCTCGGGGTCGTCCCAGGCGCCGATGCGCAGCCTGACGGCCAAGGTGTGGACGGCCTCGATCGTCGCGTTGCCTTCGATCCCGTTGGGGATGATCAGCCGGCGGGCACAGGAACAGCGCTGCCCGGTGGTGATGAAGGCCGACTGGACGATCGCGGCGGCCATCGTCTCGGGATCGCCCCAGGCGATCAGCGGGTTGTTGCCGCCCAGTTCCAGCGCCAGGATGACATGCGGGCGATCGATCATCACCCGGCGGAAATGCGCGCCCGTGGTCGCCGATCCCGTGAACAGCAGCCCATCGATATCGGCGCCGATCAGCGCGGCGCCCTGGTCGCGCCCACCCTGGACGAGCTGGAACACATGCTCCGGCACCCCGGCATCGTGGAGCGCCCGGGCCATATGCTGGCCGGTGAGCGGCGTCTCCTCGGACGGCTTGAAGATCACGCTGTTGCCGGCAAGCAGGGCCGGGACGATATGGCCATTGGGCAGGTGGCCCGGAAAATTATAGGGGCCGAGCACCGCCATGACGCCATGCGGCTTGTGGCGCAGCACCGCGCGGCCGAAGGCGGTATCGGCCCGGCGCGATCCTGCCCGTTCCGCCTGCGCCGCGATCGACACCGCCACCTTGCCGATCATCGACGCGATTTCGGTGCGGGTTTCCCAGAGCGGCTTGCCGGTCTCGCGCGCGATGTCGCGGGCGATGTCCTCGGTGCGGTCCTTGAGCGTCGCGGCATAATGCTGAAGGATCGCGGCCCGTTCCTCGACCGGCCGGGTGGACCAGTCGCGCAGCGCGGCACGGGCGCGCTCGACGAGGGCGGGGATCGCGGCGGGCGCGGTCTCCTCACCCTCCCAAATGGGCTCGCCGGTAGCGGGATCGATCGAGCGCATCATTGCCTCACTCTCACTATGTCGCCGGGTGCGAGCCGCAGCGCCTCGATCGCCGCCGCGTCGAGCATCGCCTGTCCATCCTCGATCCGCACCTTCGCCCGCGTCGCGCGGAAACCCTCGATCGAAGCCGTCGAGACGAGCCGCTCGGGCGCTTCGACCGGGTTGCCCATCATCAGCGTCATCGGTGCGGTGCGGTCGATCGTGGTGATGCTGTCGCGCGGCACCGAATAGGTCGGGCCGCCGTCGAAGATGTCGATCAGCCCGGAGCCGCGAAACCCTTCATGCTCCAGCATTGCCCGCGCGGCCTCGCCCTCGACATGAACCCGGCCGATCGCGGCATGGGCCGCTTCGTCGATCAGCTCGACATAGATGGGATGGCGCGGCGCGAGATCGAGAATGAACTGCCCATCGGTCGACATGACCATATGATCGGCCTGCTCGAACGGCAGGCGGAAGAATTTGCTCGCGACGCCTTCCCAGAAGGGGCAGGTTCCGTCGGGCGAGAAATAGCCGCGCAATTCCGCCATCACCGTTTCCGCGAAGCGCGGCCGATCGACCCCGATCAGCATGTAGCGCGACCGGGCGAGCAGGCTTCCCGCCCCGCCCGAGCGCCGCTCCGGGCGCAGGTAGAGCGATCCGACCTCGGTCCAGCCGGCACATTCATTGACCAGAACGAGCGCCTGATGATCGAACCGGGTGCCGATCGCCGAGGAGAATTGGGCGAGCGTCATCACCCGGAAGGAGAAATGCGGCCGGGCGACGCCGACGGCGGCGCGCACCCCGCACAGCCCTTCTATCCGCCCGGTCTCGCTATCCTCCAGCATCAGCGTGTACCAGGCCTCGCGCGGGCCGATCGCGCCGGTGAAGCTGGCTTCGGACAAGGTGAGGCGATCGAGCAGCGTCGCCTCATCCTCGGGCAGGCTGGTGAAACCACGGCCTGACAGGACGGCCAGCTCCATCAGCGAGTCTAGATCGGCAGGGCCGGCGGGACGGACGACAAGCATCGGGCTGTTGTGCGACATTAAGCGACCGAGTTCAAATGCGCGCTAGGAGGATATCGAGCGCGTCATGCGCGGCGCCGACGGCGTCCCACAAGGCCGGATCGGCGAGATCGGCGGCGTCGATCCGCTCGGGCCAGTGACGCTCCACCAAACCGCACAGCGCGTCCCAGCGCCGCGCGTCCAGCAGAAAGCGGGGGTCGATCGCGGCACGCGCGGCCGCGTTCACGGGTACGCGCAGGCGCAGGCAGGCGGGGCCGCCGCCATTGCGCATGCTTTCGCGCACATCGACGACGATCGCCTCGTTGATCGGATTGTCGGCCTCCAGGATCGCCTCGACCGCGGCCCACACGCGCGGTGCTGCCTGTGCTTCGCCCGGCAGCACCAGGGCCATGCCGCCTTCGGGCAGGGTGATGAGCTGCGAATTGAACAGATAGGAGCTGATCGCCTCGTCCAGCCCGATGCTGTCGATCTCGATCGCGACGAAGCCGGGCACGGCCCGTAGGGCGGCGCCGATCAGCGCCTCGCGGTCGGCAAAGGCATGGGCATGGGCGAGCAGGACATGTTCATTGGCGACGGCGACAACATCATTGTGGAAGGCGCCGGCCTCGATCGCCGCCTGTGACTGCAGCATATGCAGCCCCTGCGCACCGGCCAGCCTCGCCACCGCCTCGCCGGCCCGCCGCGCCTGCCGTTCGGGGAAGCGGCTGCCACGCGCGGTGCCATGGACGAAGATGTTCAGGCCCCGCGCGCCATGCGAGGGCGCCAGCCGCATATGATTTGCTGCACCCTCGTCGCTGAAATGCTGCGTTCCGGGCAAGGCCGGATGGACCGCGAAACAGCGCTCGTCGCGGAAGATGGTGCGCAGCATGGCGAAGCTGTCGGGTGCCTCGAAGCTGCGGTGGAGCATCGTCGCCAGATTGGCGGTGACGAGGTGGACCCGGCCATCGCCGCTGTCGGCCGCGGCGATCACGGTTGCAGCATTGGCGGCCCACATCGCCGAAGCCGAGCAGGCATTGTTGAACAGGACCGGATCATCCTGCGCCGCAGCCGCGAGCACGTCCCGATCGCCCCCGCTGAAGCCCGCCGCCCGCAGCGCGGCGATCGCCGGGCGTCGGGGCGGGGGGATGAACCCCTGGACGAGGCCCCGGTCGATCAGGCGCTTCATCTTCGCCAGGCCCTGCAGCGCGGCGGCGCGCGGCTGCGATATCGCCCCGGCATTGCTCGCGCTGGCGATGTTGCCGGGGGACAGGCCGGCATAATTGTGGATCGGTCCGATCAGCCCGTCGAAATTGATCTCGATCGTCGTCATAGCGGCAGCCAGTGGATCGGATCGCCCTCGGTCAGGCCGAGCAGCGCCGCGCTGCCGGGATCGGTAATCGCCTGACCGCCCGCCGACTCGATCGACCCGATCGTGCAGCGGAAATCGCCGCCCTGGCCATGGGCGATCAGATGATCGTGCAGCGCATCGCCGCTGTCGCTGCGAATGAAGACCGCGCTGTGCCGGTTGCGGACCGCCTTCAACTCATCGATCATGGCGATCATCGTCGGGCCGGCATCGAAGATGTCGACATAGCCCTCGTCGCGAAACCCCTCTTCGACCAGGAGGGTCCGCGCGGCACGGCCATCGTCATGGACCTTGCCGATCACGTCCTGCGCGTCCGGTGACAGCATGTTGACATAGATCGGCGCGCGCGGCCCGAGATCGGCGATGAACTGATTGCCGGTGGTGGCGTTGATATGATCGGCCTCGGCGAAGCTCATCGCGTAGAAACGCCCGCCGACCGCTTCCCAGAAGGGCGAGCGGCCGCCATCGAGCCAGCCCCGCAGATCGGCGATCACCCGCTTGCCGAACATCGCGCGGTGGCAGCCCATGAACAGATAGCGGCTGCGCGCGATCATGCGCCCATAGCCGCCGCGCCGCAGCTCGGGATCGATCACGAGCCCGCCGACCTCGGCGCAATCCTCCAGGTCGTTGGTGAGGGTCAGCACGGGGAAGCGCACCATCCGCCCGTCGATGCTGGATCGCTGCGTCGTGTAGCTGATCCGATAGCTGTAGAATGGCCAGTCTACCCCGACGCGGGGGAAGATCATCCCGCAGCCGCGCACTGTCCGCTCGACCTCGATGACCAAAATGATCGCGCCGCCCAGCCGGGCGTCGTCGAGCAACGCGGCGCTCCGTTCGATCCGCTGGGCAAGGACGGTTCGGTCGCGGGGCAGATTGGTGAAGCCGGTGCCGGCGCGCTCGGCCAGCAGCAGCAGCGCGTCGACGTCATCGGGGCGAACCGGGCGTATCCTGATAGCGGGTGCGAGGCTCATGCCACATCATAGTCGTAACAAATGAGACTGGTCCACCCTTTGCGGGGCGATCATTCCATCTCCATCGGTCCATGTAGTGGCCGCCCTTGAAGGGATCGGGATTTCCGACGAAAGAAGGGCCATGCCGCTTCCCGATCTCATGATGGTCCGTTCGGTCCTGCCGCTGCTCGATATTGCCGGCATCGCCGTGTTCGCGATCAGCGGTGCGCTGGCGGCGGCGCGGCGCGGGCAGACGATCGTCACCTTCACCTTCTTCGCGGGGGTGACGGGGACGGGCGGGGGGACCTTGCGGGATCTGCTGATCGGCGCCCCGGTCTTCTGGATCAACGACAATCGCGCCTTGCTCGTCTGCCTGCTCGCCGCGCTGGCGGTGTGGCTCACACCCCGCCGCGCTGGCGGGGTGT
>SCUQ01000007.1 GCA_004297635.1 Rhizorhabdus sp.
TTCACCTTGACCTTGAAGGGGGCGAGGTCGAGTTCGTCGTGGAAAACGGTGACGTCGGCCATGTCGGCTTTGAAGAAACGCATCGCCTCGCCCACCGCGCGACCGCTTTCGTTCATGAAGGTCGCGGGTTTGAGCAGCAATATGCGCTGGCCGTTGATCCGCCCGGCGGAAGCCCAGCCCTGGAACTGCTTTTTCCATGGGTCGAAGCCATGGACTTCGGCGATCGTATCGACCGCCATGAAACCCACATTGTGCCGGTGCAGCGCATATTGCGCGCCCGGATTGCCGAGGCCGACCCAGATCTGCATGGCGTGCGTCTAACTTCTCCTTCCGCGCAATCAAAAGAAAAAGGCCCCGCCGATCGTCTCGGCGAGGCCTCTTTCATCTGGAAGGCGGAAGGCGTCAGCCCTCGGCGGCCTCTTCGCCTTCGGCGGCTTCGCCACCCTCGGAGCTCTTCAGCGCCGACGGAGCGACGATCGTCGCGATGGTGATGTCGGTGTGATCCAGCGCGGTCGCACCCTTGGGCAGGGTGATCTGCGACAGGTGGATATTCTCACCCACGTCGAGGCCCTCTAGCGAAACCACGATCTCGTCCGGGATCTCGGCGGCGTCGACCGACAGGCCCAGATCATGGATGACGATGTTGAGCACGCCGCCACGCTTGATGCCGGGCGACAGCTCTTCGTCGGTGAAGCGGACGGGAACGTTGACGTTGACCGTCGAATGCTCGCCGATGCGCAGAAAGTCCGCATGGAGCGGGCGATCGGTGACCGGATGGAACTGAACGTCCTTCGGCAGGGTACGGATCTTCTCGCTGCCGACATCCAGCATGACCACGCTGTTGAAGAAGTGGCCAGTGTGCAGCAGCTTCATCAGAACCTTTTCCTCGATATGGACCGAGGTGGGCTCCTGCTTGTTGCCGTAGATCACGGCGGGGACGCGGCCTTCGCGGCGAATAGCGCGGGAGGCTCCCTTGCCTGCCCGCTCGCGCGCTTCGGCCGACAGGTTGAGCACTTCGCTCATGACATGTCTCCAGTTCGCTTGAGTTTCAAAACCCGCACTGCCTCCAGGGATGACCAGAACGGGATGGGGGCGCATAGCGGCGAAGCGCTCCAAAGGCAAGGAAGCTGTTTGCAGCGAAGCGCCGCGCGTGCGAGGGGAGCGCGATGCTCGACGAACATATCCTTTTCATCGACGGTGAGGCGATGGTGATCGACAAGCCCTCGGGCCTGCCGGTCGATCCGCCGCGTGACGGCAGCATCAGCCTGGAAAACCACCTCCAGTCGCTGAGCTTCGGTTTCAAGCGCTGGCCGAGCGCGGTCCACCGGCTCGATCGCGATACGTCGGGCTGCCTGCTGCTGGCGCGCAATCCCAAGGCGCACAAGCGCTTTGCGCTGGCGTTCGAGGGGGGCAAAGTCGAGAAGACCTATCTCGCCATCCTCGATGGCGTGCCCGAAGCGGACGAAGGACTGGTCGATCTGCCGCTCGGCAAGGTGTCGACCCGCGAGACCGGCTGGCGGATGGTCGGCGATCCGAAAGGCAAGCCTGCGACGACCGCCTGGCGAAAGATCGCGGTCGTCAATGGCCGCGCGCTGGTCGAGTTCCGTCCGGCGACCGGCCGCACGCACCAGATCAGGGTCCACGCCGCAAGCGGGATCGGCGTGTCGATCCTGGGCGATCCGGTCTATGGCAAGGGTGGGGCCGGCGGGGCGACCCTGCTCCACGCCGCGCGGCTGGTCGTGCCGCGCGAGGGCAAGCCGGCGATCGAGGCGAACGCGCCGCTGCCTGCGCAGTTCAAGGCGTTGGGGTTCGTCGATCCGGCGTGATTGCGAAGAGCCTGGCCCAGAAGCTGCGGGCCGGCGCGACTTCCGGCGGGGGAGGGCGGCGATCCGCCAGCGCCTTGCGGGCGTTTTCGGACTCGGCGGGCGAGGCCATGCGGGCATAACGATCATAGGTGGCGAACAAGGCGGGGGATGAGGTTTCC
>SCUQ01000058.1 GCA_004297635.1 Rhizorhabdus sp.
GCTCTTCCGATCTGTGCCGAAGCCATGCTTGGCGGCAAGCGTCCAGGGCAGACCCATCGGCACGCGCGTCATGCTCTCGACCCCGGCGGCGATCACCACGTCCATCGTCCCCGACATCACCGTCGACGCCGCGAAGTGCAGCGCCTGCTGCGATGATCCGCATTGCCGGTCGACATGGGTGCCGGGCACCGATTCCGGCAGGCCCGAAGCCAGCACGGCATTGCGCGCGATATTGGCGCCCTGCTCGCCGCCGGGGCAGGCACAGCCCATGATCACGTCCTCGACCGCCGCCGGATCGATGCCGCTGCGCTCGACGAGCGCCGCCAGCACCTTGCCCGCCAGGTCGGCCGGGTGGACACCCGCCAGGCGCCCGCCGCGCTTGCCACCGGCGCTGCGCGCCACCGTTGCGATATATGCCTCGCCCATATCTCGTTCCTTCTCGATCAGCTTGGAATAAGGATCAGCCCACCAGGCCCAGCGGATGCGGGCTGCCCCGGCCGCTCATGTTCAATTGACGCACCGCCTCGTCGGACAGGCCCACGGGGGCCTCCAGCATCGCGGCCAGCATCTGGACGAAATGGTCCAGGCTCTCGGGCGCGCTCCACATCGGATGGCTGCGGCTGCGATCGGCCAGCGCCCGTTCGCGCGCCGACAGGATCGCGCTCAGCGACGCCCCCATGAAGACGAAGCGCTGATTCTGCAGCCCCGGCGACAGCTGCGGCAGCAGCCGGCGGAGATGATCGAGACAGCGGCCATAGGCGCGGTTCCATTCGGGATCGATCGCGTCCAGCATCAGATCGCGATGCGTCATCCCGAACATGGTGATGAAGCGGACATAATGTTCGCCGGGTAGCGCCATCACCGAACGGATCAGCACCGAGATGACGTCGCGGATGCAATGCGGCCCGCCGTCCGCCTCCAGCGCGTCGAGCATCGTGTTGCGCAGCCGTTCGAGCTCGACCGCGCCATCCTGAACGACGGCGCGGACCAGCGCTTCCTTCGACCCGAAATGATAGCTTACCGCGCCGTGATTCTTCTGGCCGGCGGCGGCGGCGATATCGCGCACCGTCACGCCGTCGACACCCCGCTCGGCGAACAGCCTGAGCGCGACGCGCTTGATATGTTCGGCGGCGGCGCCGCGACCCACATCCTCTCCCGACACCGTCTTAATTCTGACCATGGATGCAAAATCTCATTGCAATCGCCATCCGTCAAGTTCATTATCCAATTGCTTTAACAAGCGGGCCGAACCGCGAAAAACAAGAGGATGCCGGGTGGAATCACCGATCGACATCGAGTCGCTTGCGGGCTGGATGACCGGGAAGGGCCTGGGGAGCGGACCGATCGAGTCGGTCCGTGCGCTGGCCGGCGGCACCCAGAACATCATCCTGCGCTTCACCCGCGACGGGCGGGACTATGTGCTTCGCCGCCCGCCCGCGCATCTGCGCGCCAATTCCGCCGAGACGATGCGCCGCGAGGCCCGCGTGCTGAAGGCCCTGGCCGGCAGCGACGTGCCCCATCCCGCGCTGATCGCCGATTGCCCCGATGATGAGCCGCTCGGCGCGCCCTTCTATCTGATGGAGCCGATCGACGGCTTCAACCCGCTCGGCACCCTGCCCGAGCCGCACGCCAGCTCGGCCGCGATCCAGCATGGCATGGGCATGGCACTGGTCGACGGGATCGCGGCGCTCGGCCGGGTCGACTATCGCGCGGTCGGGCTCGACGGCTTCGGCAAGCCCGACAATTTCCTCGAGCGGCAGGTCCAGCGCTGGCGCAGCCAGCTGACCGACTATGCCGATCTCGCCGGTTGGCCGGGCGCCGATGCGCTGCCCGCGGTGGCGGCGATCGGGGCGTGGCTCGAACGGCATCGCCCCGCCGCGTCCCGGCCGGGGATCATGCATGGCGACTATCATCTCGCCAATGTCATGTTCCGGCATGACGGCCCCGCGCTGGCGGCGATCGTCGACTGGGAACTGGCGACGATCGGCGATCCGCTGCTCGACCTCGGCTGGGTGCTCGCCACCTGGCCCGAAGGCGACCGCGAGAGCACCGTTTCGGTCGAGCCGTGGATCGGCTTTCCCAGCGCCGCCGAGCTGGTCGATCGCTACCGGATCGGCAGCGATCGCGATCTGTCGGCGATCGGCTGGTACCATGTGCTCGCCTGCTACAAGCTCGGCATATTGCTCGAAGGAACCTATGCCCGCGCCTGCGCCGGCAAGGCCCCCCGCGACGTTGGGGAGCGGCTGCATGGCCGCGCCGTCACCCTGTTCGAACGCGCCGACCGGCTGACCCGATGAAGGAGCCCGTGTACATCATGGACCCATTTGATTTTTCCGGCCGGACCGCGCTTGTCGTCGGCGGGTCGAGCGGCATCGGCAACGGCATCGCGCGCGCGCTGCTCGGCCGCGGTGCTGCGGTGCACGTCTGGGGCACCCGCGCCTCGGCGGCCGACTATGCCGGGGAGGAAGGCTCCGATCTGGCGGGCTGCGGCTACAGCCAGGTCGATGTCGGCGACGCCGCCGCCATCGCCGCCGCACCCTGCCCGTTCGAGCGGCTCGACATTCTCGTCCATTCGCAGGGCGCCGTCCTCTACCGGCGGCAGGAGTTCGAGCCGGCCGGCTGGGACAAGGTGATGGCGGTCAATGTCGGCAGCGTCATGCATATCTCGCAGCATTTCCGGGCGCAGCTCGCCGCCGCGAAGGGGTCGGTCATCGTCATCAGCTCGATCGGTGCCTTCCGCGCGACGATGGGCAACCCCGCCTACGCCGCGTCAAAGGCGGCCGCCGTCAATCTGGTGCGCACCCTGGCGCAGGCCTGGGCCGGCGACGGCATCAGGGTCAACGGCATCGCGCCCAGCCTGGTCGACACGAAGATGACCCAGGTGACGATGAACAATGACGAACGGCGCGAACGCGCGCTCGCCAAGATTCCGCTGGGCCGCTTCGGCACGGTCGACGAGATGGCGGGCGTGGCGCTGTTCCTGGCGTCGCCGCTCGCCAGCTACATCTGCGGCCAGACGATCGTCGTCGACGGCGGCCTGACCCTCTGAGCCTTTCCGGGAGAGCACCGACATGGACTTCGAATATTCCGACAAGGTGAAGGCGCTGCGCGCCCGGCTCATCGATTTCATGGACGCCCATGTCTATCCGATCGAACAGGAGCGCGACCATTTCCACCATGACCCGGCCAATCTGTGGAAGCGCTGGCCGGGTACCGAGGGGATCAAGGCGAAGGCCAGGGAAGCCGGCCTCTGGAACCTGTTCCTGCCGCACGAATATGGCGAATGGAGTCCCGGCCTCACCAATCTGGAATATGCGCCGCTCGCCGAACTGATGGGCCGCGTGATCGGCGCATCCGAATATTTCAACTGCTCCGCCCCCGACACCGGCAATATGGAGGTGCTGGCGCGCTATGGCTCGCCGGAGCAGCAGGAACAGTGGCTGAAGCCGCTGCTCGCCGGGGAGATCCGCTCCTCCTATGTCATGACCGAGCCCGGCGTCGCTTCGTCCGATGCCACCAATATCGAGACGAGCATCATCCGCGACGGCGACGATTATGTCATCAACGGTCGCAAATGGTGGATTTCCGGCGCCTGCGATCCGCACACGAAGATCTTCATCCTGCTCGGTCGCACGCCGAACGACGGACCCAAGCACCAGCAGCATTCGCAGATCCTGATCCCGGCCGATACGCCGGGCATCGAGATCGTCCGTCCGCTCGACGTGTTCCACAGCGTCCATTCGCCCGGCGGCCATGCGGAAGTGAGCTTCACCGACGTCCGTGTGCCGAAGGAGAATCTGATCCTGGGCGAGGGCCGCGGCTTCGAGATCGCCCAGGGGCGGCTGGGGCCGGGCCGCATCCACCATTGCATGCGTACGATCGGCCAGGCGCAGCGCGCGCTGGAATATATGGCCCGCCGGGCAAGCTCGCGCACCGCCTTCGGGCGCAAGCTCGCCGATCAGGGGAGCATCCGGCAGGAGATCGCCCTGTCCTTCTGCGAGATCGAGCAGGCGCGGCTACTGACCCTCAAGGCCGCCGACGCGATGGATCGCCATGGCAACAAGGTCGCCAAGGATCTGATCGCCGCGATCAAGATCGTCGCCCCGCGCATGACCCAGACGGTCGCCGACCGGGCGATGCAGGTGCATGGCGGTATCGGTCTGTCGGGTGACTTCCCGGCTGCGGCGGCCTTCGTCAACGCCCGCTACCTGCGCCTGACCGACGGCCCCGATGAGGTCCATCTGGCACAGCTCGGCAAGCAGAAGATCGCGGAACTCAGCGCGCTGCCGGTGCGCTGAGCGCGGCGCGGGACGGAGGGGAAGCAGCCATGGCGACGCATCACGCTCCTGTCGACGATCGTCATGCCACCCCGAATCTCGGGCGGGCGTGGTGGATGGTCGCCGTGCTCTTCTCGCTCTACGTCTTCTCGTGGATCGACCGACTGATCCTGTCGATGCTCGTCACGCCGATCAAGGCGCATCTCGCACTCAGCGACGTGCAGGTGAGCATGGTCACATCCACCTCCTTCGCGATCTTCTATGCGATCTTCGGCCTGCCGCTCGGCTGGGCATCGGATCGCTTCCCGCGCCGGATCATCATCTTCCTCGGCGTGCTGCTGTGGGGCAGCGCCACCACCGCCTGCGGCTATGCCGAGAGTTATGAGCAGCTGCTGGTCGCCCGCATCTTCGTCGGCGTCGGCGAAGCGGCGCTGCTGCCCGCCGCCTATTCGCTGATCGCCGATGCCTTCCCGTCGGGACAGCTGACCCGCGCGACATCGACCTTCCAGATGGCCGGCAAGGTCGGCTCCGCCGCCGCCTTCGGGCTGGGCGGCGCCGCGATCGCCTTCGCCACCCTGTATGAAGGCATCCACATCCCCTTTCACGGCCCGGCCCATCCGTGGCAGCTGGTGATGATGATGGTCGGCCTGCCGGGCGTGCTGCTCGCGCTGCTGCTGTTCACCTTTCCCGATCCGGGCTGCAGGAAGACGAAAGCGGACGGCGATTCCGGCGAGGGCAAGGCGATGATCGCCGCCTTCGTGCGCGCAAACTGGCGGCTGCTCGGGCTGATGCTGGTCGGCACCTCCTGTCTGGCGATCTGCGGCTATTCGATGACCAACTGGGTGCCCGCCTATATCGAGCGCCATTTCGGGTGGGAGCCGGCGCGCTATGGCCCCGCGCTCAGCCTGATGAACATCGTCTCGGCGCTGTCGCTGGTCTTCAATGGCTGGATCGTCGACCGGCTGTTCGCACGCGGCATGAAGGACGCGCATCTGCGTTTCTACAGCTGGCTGATCCTCGCCCTGCTGCCGGTGGTCGCCTATATGTTCTTCGCCGGCAACGTCTATGTCTTCCTCGCCTGCTACTGCGTGGCGCAGTTCATCACCGTGCCGTTCATGGTCTATGTCTCTTCGGTGATGGCGCTGATCGCGCCGAGCGCGGTGCGCGCCCGCATGCTGGCCTTCTTCCTGTTCGTGTTCACTCTGCTCGGCCTTGGCGCCGGCCCGGCGATCGTCGCCGCGCTCACCCAATATGTCTTCGGGGACGAAGCGCTGCTCGGCTATTCGCTGGCGGTCGTGGTCGTCGCCAGTTCGCTGGTCGCGCTTGTCGTCTTCCGGATGGCGCTGCGCCATCTCGGCCCCACCATCGAGGCACGGCAGGCCGCCAATGGCTGACGCCCGCTTCCCCTCCATCAGGCGAAAGGCCCGCCCATGTCCCTGACCATCGCCGGCGTCGATCCGGCACGGCGCAACGATTTCGCGATCGTCGATGAGCGCACGACGCTCAGCTGGAACGAACTCGACCCGATTCTGAATCGGGCGGCCAACGCGCTCGGCGCCCTGCCCTATGGCCCGGAGCGGCGCGTCGCGGTGTTCGCGCAGAACAGCGCCGAGACCGTGATCGCCTATGTCGCCTGCCTGGAAGCGGGCATTTCCAGCGTCCCCGTCAGCTTCCACCTCACCCCTGCCGAGGCCGCCTATATCCTGAAGGATTCGGGCGCCGTCGCCGTACTGGTCGGTCCGGAAACCGCCGAAGCCGGACTGGCCGCCGCGCGGGAGGCCGGCATCGCCACGGTGATCGGCTGGCGCTGCGAACCGCGTGACGGGCTGATCGCCTGGGAAGGCTGGATCGCCGCCGCCTCCGACGCGGAACCCGATCCCGAAAGGGCGCCGCTGCCGCATCTCCACTACACGTCGGGCACCACCGGACGCCCCAAGGCAACCGATACCCCGCCGCAATATTTCCCCCGCGTGCCCACGGTTCGTGCGCTCGCCGAAACCCTGCGTCCGCGCACCACCCCGTCGCCCGGCATCGCGGTCGGCCCGCTCTACCATACCGGCCCGCTCGGCATGGCCCGCAACGTCTTCGCCGGCACCAGCCTGATCGTCGTCCAGCATTTCGATGCCGAGCGGACCTTGCAGCTGATCGAGCGCTACAAGGTCAAAGGCTCGGTGATGGTACCGACCCATTTCCAGCGCCTGCTGGCCCTGCCCGCCGAGGTCCGCGCAAAGTACGACGTCTCCAGCATGGAGCGGCTGGCGCACACCGGCGCCGCCTGCCCGCGCGAGGTGAAGCAGTCGATGATCGACTGGTTCGGCCCGGTGCTCGTCGAAGCCTATGGCGGCACCGAGGCCGGCTCCACCACCTTCATCAGCTCGCCCGAATGGCTCGCCCGCCCCGGCTCGGTCGGCAAGGCGTTGCCGCCGTTCGAAACCGTGATCTACGGCGATGACGGCGATGTCCTCGGCCCCCATCAGATCGGCCAGGTCTATTTCCGCGACAGCAGCGGCCATGGCATCGTCTATCGCGGCGATCCCGAAAAGACCGCCGCCGCCCATATCGCCCCCGGCGTCTTCACCCTGGGGGAGATGGGCTATGTCGATGAGGACGGCTATCTCTTCATCACCGACAGGGTCTCCGACATGATCGTCAGCGGCGGCGTGAACATCTACCCCGCCGAGGCGGAGCAGGTGCTGCTGCGCCATCCCGGTGTCGCCGATATCGCTGTCGTCGCCGCGCCGCACCCCGAGATGGGCGAGGAGGCGCGCGCGCTCGTCATCGCCGCCGATCCTGCCCATCCTCCGACCGCGGAGGAGCTGAACGCCTTCTGCCGGGAATCGCTGGCCGGCTATAAATGCCCGCGCGGCTATGAGTTCGTCGACGATATCGGCCGCACCGCAATGGGCAAGGTCAACAAGAAGGCGCTGCGCCAGCGCTTCTGGCCCACCGACCGGACGATCGGGGGCTGATGATGCTGCGCCGCCTGCTCCTTCCCCTCCTGATTATCCTCAGCGCCTGCACGCCGCACGGCGAGCCGGCGACGGTCAGCGGCGACTGGCCGGGCTATGGCGGCCCGGACGAAAATCACTATAGCGCGCTGGCCGAGATCAACGAGGGCAATGTCGGGCGGCTGGGCCTGGCCTGGTTCACCGACATCACCGACGGCGGCAGCGCGCTGTCGGCGCCGATCGCGGTGGACGGCGTGCTCTATTATGCGTCGGGCTACAGCCATATCCGCGCGGTCGACGCCGCGACCGGCAAGCAATTATGGGCGCACGACGCCGAAGCGTGGAAGACCGCCGGCCGCAAGATGCGCGCCGCGTGGGGCATTCGCGGACTGGCCTATGACCGGGGCAGGATCTTCTTCGGCACGATCGACGGGCGGCTGACCGCGCTCGACGCGCGGTCGGGCAAGCCGGTGTGGAGCGTGATGACCGTCGGACCGGATGACGAACGCTATGTCTCCGGCGCGCCCTGGGTGTTCGACGGCAAGGTCGCGATCGGCCATGGCGGCGCCGATTTCGCCCCCGTGCGCGGCTATGTCACCGCCTATGACCAGAACACCGGCAAGCAGGTCTGGCGCTTCCACACCGTCCCCGGCAACCCTGCCGACGGCTTCGAGAACACGGCCATGGCGATGGCCGCGAAGACGTGGAAGGGCGAATGGTGGACCTATGGCGGCGGCGGCACCGTCTGGCACGCCATGGCCTATGATCCCAAATATGACCGCATCTATATCGGCATCGGCAACGGATCGCCGTGGAACCAGAAGATCCGCTCGCCCGGCGGCGGCGACAATCTGTTCCTCTGCTCGATCGTCGCGCTGGACGCGAAGACCGGCGAATATGTCTGGCACTACCAGACCAACCCCGGCGAAACCTGGGACTATAATTCGGCGATGGATATCGAGTTCGCCGATCTGACGATCGACGGCAAGCCGCGCTCGGTGATCATGCACGCGCCCAAGAACGGCTTCTTCTACGTCCTCGACCGCGAGACCGGAAAGCTGATCTCGGCAAAGAACATCGTGCCGGTCAACTGGGCCAGCGGCATCGACCAGAAGACCGGCCGGCCGATCGAGAACCCGGCCGCCCGCTACCCCGACGGCAAGGCCGCCATCGTCTATCCATCCCCCTTCGGCGCGCACAATATCGAGGCGATGTCGTTCAATCCGGGCACCGGGCTCGTCTATATCCCGGCGATGGACCAGGGGCGGGTCTATACCGATCCGGCGGGGCCGCTGAAGGGCTGGCGCCATCTCGACGGACAGCGGATCAGCACCGGGACCGGCGCGCCGCCGAAGGGCGTGGTTCCCGATCGCCCGGCGACCAGCTTCCTGCTGGCCTGGAACCCGGCGACCCAGAGCGAGGCATGGCGCGTGCCGATGCCCGGCATCCGGGGCAGCGGCGGCACCGCCACCACCGCCGGGAATCTGCTCTTCGCGGGCAATGCCGGCGGTCGCTAGATCGGAAGAG
>SCUQ01000620.1 GCA_004297635.1 Rhizorhabdus sp.
ATCTCGGGAATGACGTCCGCGCAGGGCATCAGGGCGAAGAACAGCCGGTGGAGAACAACCTCGTCACTGTCGCCCAACGGTCGCAAGAGAGCCATGATGTTTCTCCTTTGTTCGAATCGTCCTATATGATTCGTCAAAGGAACAAAAGAGCAACTTAGCTGATGGCTTTGACGCCCTGCCCCAACGCCGCGCCGTGCCGCGCCGAAGAAAAGGGTGCACCGACGATGAGGCTGGGCCGCCTGATCCGGCGGATGAGGTGGTGAACCCTACCCGCCGGTCGAGCGTCAGCGCCTGCGGCGCTGATCATCCTCTCGAAGGAGGTTCTGAACGGCGTCCACACCGCTCGCCGCCGTGGCCGCAGCACCGCTCTTCTGAAGGGCGTTTGTGCCATGCCAGGTCTGGAGCAGGGGCCCATATGGGTTTGTCGTCGAATGCAGGCGCGCGTGGACTTCCTTCGGCAGGATCTTGAGGTTGGCAGGATGGTTGCGCCACAGGCCTTCGGCTTTGCGATCGGCCTTGGGGATCGGTCCCAGTCCCTTGAAGGGGATGGTATGATGGACCTCATAGGCCTTGCCAACATGGGTTTTCTCCGCATTTACGATTTTGCGGATTCTCGCTCGCTGGGTTGCATCCCGCGCCAGCAGGGGAGCTCGTCTGCTCCTGTTGATGTCCTTTACGATCTTTGCGACCCGTCGGAGCGGCGCGGCTGGCGTGAATTCCGCGGCCAGCATCGCGGCATTGAAGGCCGCGTCCGCATAATCGCCTTCCTGAAGATCATAGGCGGTTTCCCAGGCCGGGCCGATGAAAGGCACATAGCCCCATCCGCCCGGTTCGGGAATTCGCACACCGCCCATCGCGTCGAACATCACCTGCAGACGTTCATCCGGGGTGCGCTGCGCATGGGGGATTGCATGTAATCGGCGAGCGCCGACGACCGCCATGGGCCGCGGCTGCCGGGGAGGCAGGCTCATATATTCATCCTCTGGAGACAGCACGGGGCGGCGGCATGCAAATCGTTGCGCCGTTCGGTGCCTATGATGTGAAAGCGCGCCCGATCGCTCGTGAGGGACGTGTCCGCTGCAATGGCGGGTGACCGGCGCATGCGTTCGAGGCTTTTGCACCTTGGCACGAAAGTCGTTCCGTGTCAAGAACAAATAAAGAACATCAGCCTCGGCCGGTCATGGCCGGCAAGAGGGCCGGGTTGGGGCGTGCCGTTAAAACAATCCGGTGCGTTGATGATAGAGTGCGTCCGACAGTTCGTTCAAATCCCGC
>SCUQ01000572.1 GCA_004297635.1 Rhizorhabdus sp.
GGATCGGCAGTCGCAAGGCGATCCCGGTCGACACGCGGATCGTTTGCGCGACCCATCAGGATCTCGATGCGATGATCGCCGAAACGCGCTTCCGCGAGGACCTCTATTACCGTCTCGCCGAGATCGTGGTGCGCATCCCGACGCTGGCGCAGCGGCCGGGCGACGCGCTGCTGATCGCCCGCGCGCTGCTCCGCAAGCTCGTCCGCGAGATGGAGTCGGGCGTGAAGGGCTTCGCCCCCGACGCGCTTGCGGCGATCGACGGCTGGAGCTGGCCGGGCAATGTTCGCGAGCTGGAGAACAAGCTCAAGCGCGCGGTGATCATGGCCGATGGCAAGCTCGTCACCGCCGAGGATCTCGATCTGGTGCCGGATCGGGAGGACGGCGGCTATCTCAACCTGAAGGCGGTCCGCGAAGCCGCCGACCGCGCCGCGATCACCCGCGCCATCGCGCGGAGCGAGGGGAACATATCCAGCGCGGCGAAGATGCTCGGGATCAGCCGGCCGACGCTGTACGATTTGCTCAAGCAGTACGGGATCGAGGTGTGAACGGACAGACATCCCGACGGAAGCCGGGATCTCCCCGCCCTTATCGTAGCTGAAAGAGGTGAGATTCCAGCTTTCGCCGCGGTGACGTGGAGTATATCCCGCCGCCATGACCGATCCCGCTCTTCTCGCCCGCATCGCCGACGCGCTTGATCGGCTCGCGCCGCCGCCCGCGCCGCATGCCGATCCCGCCGCGCATCCCGCCTATGTGTGGCGCGACCACGGCCTGTCGGAAACGCGGGCCTTCGCGCCGCTGCCGCTCGATCTGCTGAGCGGCGTCGACACGCAGAAGGCGGCGCTGGTCGAGAATGCCCGGCGGCTCGCGACCGGTGCGGCTGCCCATGACGTGCTGCTCTGGGGTGCGCGCGGCGCGGGCAAGTCGGCGCTGGTCAAGGCGACGATAGGCCATCTGCGTGACGAAGGCCTCGACGTCGCGCTGATTGAGATTCCGGGCGACCGGATCGGCGATCTTCCCCGCCTGTTCGACCTGATCGCCGACGTGAGGCGCGCCTTCATCCTGTTCCTCGACGATCTCGGTTTCGATGACGCGGCGGGCGGGCAGGGGCCACGGCTGCTGCGCTCGATGCTGGAGGGCGGCGCCGAGGCGCGGCCGGCCAATGCCCGGCTCCACGTCACCGCCAATCGCCGCCACATCGTCTCGCGCGATCTGAAGGAGCAGGACAGCCCGATCAACCCGCGCGACGTGATCGACGACAAGCTGGCGCTGGCCGATCGCTTCGGTCTGTCGCTTGGCTTCCATGTCTGCGATCAGGACACCTATGTCGCGATGGTGCGCGGCTATGCCGAGCGGTTCGGGCTGGACTTCGAACCGCTCGACGCGATCGCCTGGGCGACGCAGCGCGGCAGCCGCTCGGGCCGGGTCGCGTGGCAATATGTGGTGGAGCTGGCGGGCCGGGCGGGGAAGACGGTTTGAGGCGTTAAATCCTCTCCCTCAAGGGAGGGAGCTTCCTGCTCACGCCGCCGCCGGCAGCCGTACCCGCACCAGCAGACCGCCGAGATCCTCGCTCTCCTCGAGCCGGATCTCGCCGCCATAGATGCCGATCACGTCGCGGACGATCGCAAGGCCCAGGCCGGTTCCCGGCTTGCCGGTATCGAGCCGCGCGCCGCGCTCGAACAGCTTGCCGCGCTCGGCCTCGGGAATGCCGGGGCCGTCATCCTCGATCAATATCTCGACAATGTCTGGCTTCCTGCTGGCCGAGAGATTGGTGATCTCCCGCACCACGGTCACGAAGACCCGGCCCTGGCCGTATTTCGCGGCATTCTCGATCAGATTGCCGAGGATTTCGTCGAGATCCTGCCGCTCGACATGGACGGCGGCCTGCTGATCGCCGGCCAGATCGACGGTGACATGGCGATGCATGCGGCTCATCGCGCGCTCGACCGCCTTGAGCGATGGCCATACCTCGGACCGGGCCTGCGAATTGGCGCGCCGCCCGACCGCGCGCGCGCGGGCAAGGTGATGGTCGACCTGGCGGCGCATCGTCGTCGTCGATCGCACCACCGTCTCGGCCAGTTCGGGGCTGTTCGCGGTCGCCTCGTTCATCAGCACGGTGAGCGGCGTCTTGAGCGCATGGGCGAGATTGCCGGCATGGCGCCGGGCTTCCTCGGCCTGGCGCTCATTATGGTCGAGCATCTCGTTGAGCTCCAGCACGAGGGGCCGCACCTCGTTGGGAAACTGGGTATCGATCCGTGAGCTGACCCCTGAGCTGACCGCCGCGACCGCCCGGCGCAGGCTGCGCAGCGGCCACAGACCGTAGGTCGCCTGGAGCGCGGCGAGGATGATCAGGCCCAGCCCCAGGATCGCGAAGGACCTTACCAGCGTCCGCCGCAGCACCGCGATCTGGTCGTTGAGCCCGGCGCGGCTGGCGGCGACCTGGAAACGCCACTCGGTCGCAGAGCCCGGCAGGCGCACCTCGCGGTCGAGGACGCGGAGCGGTTCGCCATCGAATTCGTCGCTGTCGGCGACGTGCAGCGTCTGGCCCTCATGCTGCTCACCCTGGCGCAGCGCACGATCCCAAAGCGAGCGGGAGCGGAACGGCTCGTGGCCCGGCGCCGAAACCTGCCAGTAGAGACCCGAATAGGGCTCCAGGAAGCGCTGGTCGCCCAGCGGCCGATTGAAGCGCACCTCCATGTCGGGGCCGATCTCGGCCGATCCGATCATCGCGTTGAGGACATATTCGAGCTGGCCGTCGAAATTGCGGGTGATCGCATCACTGAGGACCCGGTCGAGCGCAAAACCGCCGCCGATCAGC
>SCUQ01000059.1 GCA_004297635.1 Rhizorhabdus sp.
TCCGGTCCGATGCGTCGACGTTGGTGCGGCTGTTGCCTCCGGTCGCGAGGCTGTCGGACCGCGCGGCGGCGGCGGCGGCCGCCGCCGCCGATGCGCTCGTCGCGCCGGTCACGATGGATTGATGGGGTGTCGCGGTACCAACCGGCGTCGGGATATCGGGCGTCGTCGGCACCTCGATCGGTGGCGTTTCCGTGTTCGTCGCGAACGATGGACTGGAAAAGGCGATAAGACACAGGGCTCCGCTGCCCAGAAACAGAATATTTTTCAAGATACGCCCACCGTTACAGGAGTTATTGTTGGGATGCTAAATGGATATATGGCCCAATAAGTTCAACAGGAACGGCATTTCTTAAAAAGAAATAAGATAAAACACTTATATATCTTCAAATATAACCCCGAAAGATCATTAGTACACTTTTAGAATCGAGCAGATATTTTGATATTAATACCGCTGGTAATGGTCATCTTTGTTCCTATTTTTGCGAACAACCGCCCCAGCGCACGGCCTTCACCTCGCGCGCCCTGGGCGCTTTGTCGACGATATGGACCGCATCACCCTGGCCAATGGCGCCCTGCCGCCTTCATCTTGGCCAATTCTCGACGGAGACGATCGACCTCCTGAAAGCAGCTTATCCCGGCGTCCGCCCAAACCGGAGGCACTCCACCCCTCGTTGCGACCAAGGCAACAAGATCGAGCGCCAAGGCGATTGAGCAATCGAGCTTTTATGAGCTGAATAGAGAGTGAGGGCTTCAGAGGAGACTGAAGTCATAAGGGCAAAGGGGCTTGCCATGACTCTCACTCGATTTTCACATCACGCCAGTTCACTCAGTCTAATCTGCGCGGCTGGTCTATGCCTGAGTGCTCCGGTGGGAGCGCAAGTGCAGGATTCGGCGCCGGATGCAAACGCGATCATCGACGATCAGCCCATTACCGTCACCGGATCCAGGATCATCCGTGATGGTTCGGAAGCGCCTTCGCCGCTCACCGTCGTCGGCGCGGACCTGATCGACAAGCGCGGCGCGCAGAATGTCGCCGACCTTCTGAACGAGCTGCCCGCCTTCCGCGGATCGACCACGCCGAGCAGCACCGCCAATCTGACGAAGAATGTCGGTGCCAACTTCGCCAATCTTCGCAGCCTGGGCGTGAACCGGACGTTGACGCTCGTCGACGGGATGCGTTTTGTCCCGTCTTCCGATCTCGGTCAGGTTGATCTGAACTTCATCCCGACGCTGATGGTCGAACGCGCTGAGGTCGTGACCGGCGGCGCTTCGGCCGTCTATGGAACCGACGCGGTGGCCGGTGTGGTCAATCTCATCCTGCGCCGCAAGGTCCAGGGCATCCAGATGCGCGGTGATTTCGGTATTACCGAACAGGGAGACGGTCGAGAATATCGCGGGGCGATCCTGGCAGGCACCGAGTTTGCGGACGGGCGCGGTTACGCGACGATCGCGGCCGACATCTATCGTAGCGATGGGGCCGACGATCCCTATTCGCGCGACTGGGGGCGCCGCGAATATGGCCTGATCACGAACGCCGCAGGGGTTTTCCCGACACGCCTGATCGCTTCCAACGTTCATCATTCGACCATGGCACCGGGCGGCTTGATCACCTCGGGATCGTTGCGCGGCACGACCTTCAACCCGGACGGAACGCCTCGGCCATTCGTATATGGGCAGTTGGCGGGCGCGCAGAATATGATCGGCGGCGAAGGCGCCGGTAATCGGCTTTATCTGGGCGATGGCCTCCTGCCCAAGCTCGATCGTATCGCGACCTATTTGCGTACAGGTTACGAACTGACCGACTCCATCGAGCTTGTTCAGGATTTGTCCTATGCTCGCACGAAGGGCAGAGCCACCACCCCGCACTATTTCAACTTCGGCAACCTGACCATCCGGCGGGACAATGCATTCCTGCCGACGTCCGTCGCGGCGCGTATGGATGCCGCCGGCGAGACCTCGTTCGGCTTCGGCCGGTTCTGGAGCGATGTGGGCACCCCCGTCCCCGTGTCGACCAATGCGACGTGGCGTAGCGTGACGGGGGCCAGGGGCTCGCTTTCCGACACATGGAAATGGGATGTCGGCGTCGAATATGGCGAGAACAAATATCATCAGCAGATCCTGGGATCCTTCATTGCGCCCCGCGCCGCGCAGATGATCGACGCCGTGCGCGCACCGAATGGAACCATCGTGTGTCGCGTGGCCCTGACCGACCCCTCGACGGCATGCCGTCCGTTCAATCCGTTCGGCGAAAACCGGAACGCGGCCGATGTTTCCAACTACTTCAGGGCCGATCAGGATCTGCGCCAGACGCAGACCGAACTCGCGGCAAGTGCCGGCCTCAACGGCAGACTGTTCGATATCGGTGCCGGGCGCTGGGGCGTCGCCGTCGGGGCGGAATATCGCCGCTCGACCTTGAGGGCGGTTGCCGACCCGCTATCGAATGCCGCCGCCTTCACCTTTGGCAACGCCCGCAACGTGCGCGGCAAGATCACCGTGAAGGAAGCCTATATCGAGCTGGACGCGCCGCTGCTTGCCGACGTGGCAATGGTGAAGGCGCTCACGGTCAACGGCGCCTATCGCTACGCGGATTACAGCACGAGCGGCGGCATCGACGCCTGGAAGCTCGGCGCCACCTGGGATGTGGTCGATGCTCTGCGTCTGCGGGTGACGCGCTCGCGCGACGTTCGTGCGCCCAATATTCCGGAGTTGTTCACGCCGAGCCGCAGCACGCAATCGATCACGATCCTCGACCCGTTCCGCAACAACGTACCGTCGCTGGTATTTCCCTTCGTGGCGGGCAATGCGGCCTTGAAGCCGGAGCGCGCGGACACCCTGTCGTTCGGCGCGGTCATAAAGCCGTTTGCCGGTTTCAGCGCCTCCGCTGACTTTTACGACATCAAGATCTCGGGCGCGATTTCGACGATCCCGATCCAGGACATCGTCAACCTGTGTTTCGGCGGCCGTGCCGATCTGTGCAGTCAGATCAGCCGGGATGCCGGCGGGTTCATCACGCAGATCATCAGCGGTGGTATCAACGTCGCCAGCCAGCGTACCAAGGGTATCGACATCGAAGTCGGTTATCGCAGTGCGCTTGGTCAGGGGAATCTGGATCTCAGGCTGTTCGCCAACCATACCATCAAGAACACCGTGAAGAATGGCGCCCTGATCACCCGACTCGCCGGCCAGAATGACGGCTCACCGCAGAACGGCACCGGAGGCATCCCGTCCTGGTCGGTCACCGGCATCGCCAGCTATGAGATCGACCGGATTTCGGCCTCCGTGCAGGGTCGCTTCATCAGCGCCGGTAAAATCAACACGGCGTTCGTCGAAGGGCGCGATATCGAAGACAATAGCTTGCCGAGCGCTCTGTATGTCAATCTCAATGCACATTATAAGCTTGGTCCTGCTTCCGATCCGGCAAAATACAAGATCTTCGCGACCGTAGACAATCTGTTCGACAAGGATCCGGCGATTTCGCCGCAGTCCGTGCTGCCGATCAATCCCGTGTTCTACGATATCCTCGGACGGCGTTACCGGGTCGGTTTCGGCGTCAACTTCTGAAGCCGGATTGCCAATAGTCTCGAATCATCGGCTGGATCGCATATAGTGGCTTGCGATCCAGCCCTATTGGAGAAATTCGATGAGGCGACGCCATGCCCTGAAGATGATCGGCCTCGGCGGGGCCGCAGCCTTGCTGGCGCAGAACGAACGTGGCGAAGCCGGGTCGGTCGTCCCGCCGACGGCCAGTCGGCCAGAGATCAAGGTCGGCCCCGTAAATCTCAGCATGATCGAAGCGATCGATGCGCATACGCATGAGCGGCCCTTTGCGACCGCCTCGAAGAGCAATGCGACCTACGCGAAGGGGTTCGCCGATGGAGCCCTTCCGCCCCAGCCATTCCTGGGCAGGGATGCCCTGCGGGATCAATTGATCCCTGCCTTTGCACAGCATTGGGAGCAGATGCCGCCGCAGGTCGGCCTGCGAAATTATATCGGGCGAACCTACGGCGTCGAACCCACGCGCGAAAATGTCGACGCGGTCATCGCGCGCCATCGCGATCCGACCGACTATTATCGCGAGAAGATGGATTATGAACGGATCGCCGCCGTCGTCCTCCAATCGGAGTCGACCGAGCCTGTCCGCCCCAAGCCGCTTTTTCCCGACGATCGCTTCGTCTGGACGTTCTCGATCGGGCCGCTGCTCCAGCCCGGCTGGGCGAAGGAACGGGGAATCACCGATATCGAAGACTATCGACGGGCCCTGCTCGATGTCGTCGCGACATGCGCCAATAACGGGTGCAGGGGGATCAAGCTTCCGATCGCCTATTATCGACCGATCTCTTTCAAGAAGGTGTCGCGTGAGGACGCCGATCGCGCGCTCAAAGTGGCGTTTGCCGCGAAGCCGTCCGGCTACATCGAAGGGCGTGCGCCGGTATATGACGATGATGCCACGACCGCGGCATTGTGGGCCTATGAGGATTATCTTCTGAACGCCCTGTTCATCCAGGCCGGAAAGCTCAACCTCAACATCGTCATCCATGTCTGCGTAGCGTTGAACACTCTGCTGCGAGCGGATTGGAACGACCCGCGCGGACTATACTCCACCTTCACCGATCCGGATATCCAGCGTGCGGGGACAAGGTTCGTCCTGATACATTCAGGCTATCCCTACCATCACCATGTCGCGTCATTCATCAGCCAGTTCCCGAACGTCTACACCGATCTTTCCTATGTCTCGCATCATCCCGGCACGCTCGAAGAGGTTCTCCGGGTGTTTCTCGGGCTCGCTCCGGCGGAGAAGATCATGCACGGCAGCGATTTTTCCGGCCCCGAAGCCCTTGCTTACAGCGTCGATAACCAGCGTCGGGTGCTGGCGAAGGTTCTGACCGACTATCGCAGCCATTTCGGCTGGACGGACAGGGATTGCGAACGGATGGCTCGGGCGGTGCTGAGCGGCACGGCGCGCAAGGTCTTCGGCATTGCGGTCTGATCGCCTCCGCTGGCGATCCCGCAGTGACGTCCGCCACCGCCTGGGTGCGCCATCGGCGACCATCATGAAATTCGACGGCGGCTCCGTGAAGCCGCGTTCAACCAGTGGAGAAATCGCATGAGAAAGGCGTTGGCCGCGCTCGGAATGAGCCTGTTTATTGCCGGCGTGGTCGTGGCGCCCGTCCATGCTGAAGCCGTC
>SCUQ01000060.1 GCA_004297635.1 Rhizorhabdus sp.
TAAAGATTCACCGGATGATCGAGCGGCAAACCGGATCTCTGCCCTATGCGCGCCGCAATGAACCGCTGACGATAGATCCGCACATGAGCGACCCGGCCAGATCAGCCTGACTTGGGCGGTAATGTACGTGCCAGCAGCGACTGTATTTCGCGTTCGTACATCTCGGCGATCGTCAAATGCAACTGACGGGCGGTGTCGCTGTTGGCAACATCCGCGGCCTTGCGAGCGCGCTTGATACGAAGGCGGTAATGCGTCAGCCGCGTGTCGTTGATCTCGATCATGGCACTGCCACTACCCCCAACTTTCCCCAGCACCGCATAGCAGCGATCAGCCGATCAGCGCGGTAAACAATTGCAACATTGTGATATGCGTAACCATCCATTCAGGTGAATCAGGCTAGAAGCGGGGTATGACCAAATGGATCGTGAGAGGGGTGCCGGGCGATGCGGAGGCGGTGAGCCCCGGAAGCGTCCGGCAACTGCGGAGGGAAGCGGCCAAGGCCCGAAGTCTTGCGGAGAACGCGTTTACCGAAGATGAGCGCCGCAGCCTGCAGGACGTGGCGACAAGCCTCGATCGTGAAGCCGGAGCGATAGAAGCCGCGCTGCGCCTGCGTCCCACGACCATTTCGCATGTGGATCGACGCCAGCAGATCTGATCCTTCCCGCAAAGATCTGCATTTTAGCGGAAATGCTGTCCGGGGTGGCACATCAAGGCGCGATCCTACCGTCCCTGATATGGAGGGTATGAGTGGCCAGGCGAGCCGCCTCGGTCCGATCGTGCGTGACGTAGAAAACCGGAATATCGATCTGCCCTAGCAACTGTCCGAGCCAGCCGAGCAGATCGGCGCGAGCATCGCTATCGAGTGCGGACAGCGGCTCATCCATCAGCAGCAGCCGCGGCTGGCCGAGCAAGGCGCGGGCGATGCTCGCGCGCTGTGCCTCCCCGCCGGACAGGCGGGAGGGCTGGCGATCGAGCAACGAAGCAATACCGGCGCGATCGATGACCGTTGCCCGGACGAGGGGCCCCGGCGGCGCGCGGCGCTCGGCATAATCGAGATTTTCGGCGACGCTGAGGTGCGGAAGCAGTCCGACTCCCTGGAACACATAGCCCGTACGGCGCCGTTCAGGTGGGACGAAGATGCCATTGCCCTGCCAGACCTCCCCATTGAAGATGATCTGACCCGCGATCCGGTCTAGACCGGCCATTGCACGCAGGACGCTGGTTTTTCCCGAGCCGGATGGACCGAGCAGCGCGGTGACGCCAGCCGAAGGAACCTCGAAGGCAGCTTGCAGCGAAAAGCTGTCCCCGAGCCGGTCGTTCAGCGTGACCATGATCGTCATGGCCGAGGTGTCCCGACCTTGCGGTCGATGAGCAGCAACGCAAGCAGCGCTGCAAAGGCGAAGCCCACGAGCATCGCGGCGATGCGGTGAGCTTCGCCGAACTGGAGGCTTTCAACGAGTTGGTAGATGCGGGTCGAAAGTACCTCCGTTTTCCCCGGAATATTGCCGCCGATCATCAGCACCACGCCGAACTCTCCCACCGTATGCGCGAAGACGAGAATCGCGGCGGAGAAAAAGCCGCGCCGCGACAGCGGCAAGGCCACAGTGACGAAGCGGTCGAGCGGGCGGGCTCCCATCGTCGCGGCAATCTCCAGTGGGCGATCGCCGATCGCCTCGAAAGCGGTGCGAAGCGGCTGGATCGCGAAGGGCAGCGAATAGAAGAGCGATCCGATGACAAGGCCGGTGAAGGTGAAGGCGAGGGTGCGGACACCGAACGGCTGGAGTACCGCCATCAGCGGGCTCTCAGGCCCGAGGGCGATCAGCACATAGAAGCCGATCACGGTGGGCGGCAGGACCAGAGGCAATGCGGTCAGCGCGCCGACGATCTCCTTCCACCAGGCCCCCGAGCGCGCGAGCCACCAGGCCAGCGGGGTAGCGATGAGGATCAGCAATAGGGTGGTGACGAGCGCGAGTTCGGCCGTCGTAGCGAGGACCAGGCCCATTATCTGCTCGAATAGCCATAGCGCCTGATGATGGCGAGAGCAGGCCGGCTCTTGAGATATCGCAGAAAGGCGATGGCTGCGGGATTACTGCTTCCGGTCTTCAGCAAGACGGCCTGCTGGACGATCGGCGCGTGCAGGCGGGCAGGAACCACCCAATGCGAGCCGCCTTTCGACGCGATTACCTGGCTCAGCGCGACGAATCCGAGCTGTGCGGCGCCGGTCGAGGTGAACTGGAAGGTCTGGGCGATCGAGCTGCCGGTGACGATCTTCGGCTTCAGTCGATCATGAAGGTTCAACTTGCGCATCGTTTCTATCGCCGCGACGCCATAAGGCGCCGTTGCGGGATCGGCGATCGCTATCTTCTCGAAATTGCCGCGGTTCAGAACCGCGCCCTTTGGGTCCACGAACCCTGGAGTCGAGGACCAGAGTGCGAGTTGGCCCACCGCATAGGTGAAGCGCGTACCGGGGGCTGCCAGTCCCTCGCGTTCGGCCCTTGCGGGCCGGTCGGCATCGGCCGAGAGGAGAATTTCGAATGGAGCGCCGTGGCTGATCTGGGTGTAAAAGGCACCCGAAGCGCCAAAGGAGAGGATCGCCTGATGGCCTGTCGCCTTCTCGAACGCGGCCGCGATATCCCGGGCCGGTTCGGTGAAATTGGCTGCCACCGCGACCTGGGTCTTCGCCGCGAGCAGCGGGGTCGCCAACAGCGTGGTGAGGGCTACGAGCCAGCGAAGGCTTTTGGCAGGGGGCGGCATAGCTTCCATCCGGTGGGCGTGTAGCGCTGCTATATACGGCGATATATCTTATGGCGAGTCACGCCGGCGATAGCGGTTCATCACGCAACAGGGTGGCCAGCACCTCCAGATCACCATTACCGGCTGCGGCGAGCATCGTCTTTTCGAGATTGCGATAGGCGGTTAATACCTGATGGCCGAAATCAGTTATCCGCGCCCCCTTGCCCTGGCCGCCGCCGGGCGTGGTTTCGACCAGCCGTTCCGCCCAGCAGCGGTTCATGCTGTCGACGAGCAGCCAGGTTCGCCGATAGCTCATGCCAAGCGCGCGCCCGGCAGCCGATATCGACCCTTCGCGGTCGATTGCGTCGAGCAGATCGGCCTTGCCGGGCCCGATCGCGGGTTCTTCGCCACAGTATATCTGTGCCTTTAGCTTGAGGGGGCCGAGCCGGGGTACCATGACGAATATCTAGCATCGCCGGGCGGCCTTGTCCGCTGATAAGCGTTCCGATATTTTTTCTATCAATTTAATAGAGAAAAGTTGCTTTCCCCGTCGTCATGGATGGGTAAGGCAAGGTCATGCTTTCAGACGAGGGGCAGATGACCGAAGCCTATGACGAGCCGATCGAAGCCCCTGCGGGTCAATATTGGGATATCGATCTGATCGCTGCCGAATTGCGCGACGCGCGTGAGGACTGGCGCAACGCGCATCGCCGTCATGCCGAGCTGGGCGCCGAAGGTTTTCCCTCGCGCGCGGTGATCGAGAAGATCATGGGCG
>SCUQ01000573.1 GCA_004297635.1 Rhizorhabdus sp.
GTGTCGTCAACGGCGACAGCCCCGACTGGCTGGCCAGTCGGCTGAAGGCGGTCGGCCAGCGCCCGATCTCGGCGCTCGTCGACATCACCAACTATGTGATGCTCGACCATGGCCGCCCGCTCCATGTCTATGATCTCGCGAAGCTCCATGGCCCGCTGGTCGCCCGCAAGGCGAAGCCGGGCGAGCAGGTTCTCGCACTCAACGAGAAAACCTACACCCTCGATGAGACGATGACGGTGATCGCCGATGCCGAAGGCGCCGACGATATCGGCGGCATCATGGGCGGCGAGAGGTCCGGCGTGACCGGCGCGACCCGCGACGTGCTGATCGAATGCGCCTATTTCACGCCCGAGAGCATAGCCCGTACCGGCCAGAAGCTCGGCATCACCTCCGATGCGCGCAGCCGTTTCGAACGCGGCGTCGATCCGCAGTTCCTCGCCGCTGGCCTCGCCATCGCGACCAGGATGGTGATGGACATCTGTGGCGGCACGCCGACCCAGGCGATCGAGGCAGGCACCCCGCCTTCGGGCACCAAGGCGCTGCGCTACGATCCGTCGCTGACCGAGAAGCTGGCGGGTCTCCCCGTCGAGGCCGATCGCCAGCGCACGATCCTCGCTTCGCTCGGCTTCGGAATCGACGCGGTGTGGAATGTCTCGGTGCCGAGCTGGCGCCGCGACATCGACGGTCCGGCCGATCTGGTCGAGGAAGTGGTCCGCATCATCGGCATCGACAATATCCCGTCGACTCCTCTGCCCCGTGCCGAGGGCGTCGCGCGGCCGACCGCGACCCAGCAGCAGATGATCGAGCGCCGCGCCCGCCGCGCCGCTGCCGCCCGCGGCCTCAACGAGGCCGTGACGTGGAGCTTCGTCTCGGAGGCGGAGGCGGCCCCCTTCGGCGGGGGGGGCTGGACGCTGGCCAACCCGATCAGCGAGGATCTGAAGGTGATGCGGCCGTCGCTGCTGCCGGGCCTGATCGCTGCCGCGCGCCGCAATGCCGATCGCGGAGCGGGCAGCATCCGCCTGTTCGAGATCGGTCGCCGGTATCTGGCGGATCGCGAAAGCGTGACACTGGGCCTGATCCTTGCCGGGGATCGCTCCCCTCGGGACTGGCGCAGCGGCAAGGCGCAGGGCTTCGACGCCTATGATGCAAAGGCCGAGGCGGTGGCGCTGCTCGGCGCATCGGGCGCACCGGTCGACCGGCTTCAGCTGTTCGAAACCGTGTCCGCAGGTGTCTATCATCCGGGGCGTTCGGGCTCACTGCGGCTCGGCCCCAAGACGGTGCTGGCCGAGTTTGGCGAACTGCATCCCGCCATCGCACGCGCCTTCGATATCGAGGGCACCGCCGTGGCCGCCGAAATCTTTCTCGATGCGATCCCGGCGAAGCGGGGCGTCGCCGGTCATATGCGGGAGGCCTATGCGCCGCCGGCGCTTCAGGCCGTGCGCCGCGACTTCGCCTTCCTGATGGCAGCGGACAAGGCGGCGGACGATCTGCTGCGGGCCGTACGCGGCGCCGACAAGGCGGCGATCGTCGAGGCGCGGCTGTTCGACGTCTTTGTGGGTCCCGGCGTTGCAGAGGGCGAGAAGTCGGTTGCGATCGAGGTGGTGCTTCAGCCTGCGGAGAAGAGCTTCACCGATGCCGAACTGCAGGCGATCTCGGAAAGGATCGTCGCGGCGGCGGCAAAGCTGGGCGCCCGGCTGCGAAGCTAGACGGGGGCCTTCGCCGCGTTCAGCCGCGCCGAATAGCTGTGCCAGGTGAAGATCGCCGCCGCGCCGCGATGCGGGCTCCACCGCTGCGCAATGCGGCGTGTCTCGCCTTCGCTTGGGCGCTCGGCCAGGCCCATCAGCCTCCCCGTCTCGATCTGTACGGCGAGATCGCCGGCAGGCCAGATGTCGCCGCGTCCCTCTGCGAACAGCAGGTAGATTTCCGCCGACCACCGCCCGATCCCCTTGATCGCGGTCATCCGGGCGATCGCCTCCTCATCGTCTGCAGGCAACCGGTCGAAATCGATCGAACCGCTCGCGACATGATCGGCCAGGCTTTTCGCATAGGCGACCTTCTGTCGTGACAGGCCGGCGGCGCGGAGCAGGTCGTCCGGCGCCGCCGCGACGGCCTCGGGCGCGAGCGCCGCGCCGACCATCGTCTCCAGCCTTGTCCAGATCGCGTTCGCCGCGGCGACGCTCACCTGCTGCCCGACAATGGTGCGCAACAGCGTCTGGTAGCCGCGTTCGCGGATGCGCGGAGGCGGATAGCCGAACGCGGCCAGCCCATGCTGGAATGCCGGTTCGATTGCCGCCAGCGCATCGAGGCTCGCGCGTATTTGCTTTGCGGAAAGGCTCATTTCGGTTCCTGCTCTTGATTTCGCGAGGCGCGCACGACATAGCCGCGCCGATTGCCGATGAAATTGTTCGGGGGAGTGCTAATGCCCAAGTTGGTTGTCGTCACGCGTGAGGGCGAAGAATCGGTTCTCGACGTCGAGGCCGGTCTGTCGGTCATGGAGGCCATCCGCGACAACGGCATTGACGAGTTGCTGGCTCTGTGCGGCGGCTGCTGCTCCTGCGCCACCTGCCATGTCTATGTCGATCCCGCCTTCACCGGCCTGCTTCCCGACATGAGCGATGATGAAAACGATCTGCTCGACAGCAGCGATCACCGCGACGAGCGCTCGCGCCTGTCATGCCAGCTCGCGATGACCGACGAGCTGGACGGCCTGACCATCACGATCGCGCCGGAAGATTGATAGGGCCGGGCCTCGGCCCGGACCTCCCGATTCTTGCGATTGCGACCTACGGCTTGGATGGTTGAACGCGGTCGCGCATCACGGCGCGATTCTAGCCCCGCGTTGTGATCGCGTAGAGGGCGATGGCGGCTGCGTTCGAGATGTTGAGGCTCTCGACCTTGGGGCTGATCGGCAGCTTCGCCAGCTCGTCGCAATGCGCCTCGGTGTTCTGACGCATGCCCTCTCCCTCTGCGCCCAGAACGATCGCGATGCGGGCTTCGCCCATCACCTCGGCCAATGTTCCTTTGGCGTGGCCGGTCAGCCCGATCCGCCAGAAGCCGGCTTCGGCGATCTCCTCGAGCCCGCGCGCGAGATTGAC
>SCUQ01000061.1 GCA_004297635.1 Rhizorhabdus sp.
GATGATCCGCCCCTTGCCGCTGTAGATCCCTGCGGCGAGACCGATGATCCCGACGATGCTGAACAGGAAGCTTCCCACAAAGGTCGCCAGCGTATTCTGGGCCACGGGATCCGCGAGCAGGAGCTTGGTTGACCGCGGAGTAACGTTGGACGTCGCCGCGGAATAGGCCGCCACCATGATGGAGAGAGAGAATGTCGTCACCGCCAGCATGCTTGTCGCCAGAATGTTGAGGATATGATCGACCGATCCGGCGGCAAGCGTCAGCTTGGGGTCATAGGGCAGATAAGGTCCGGCGAACGCGGCGAGCAAGGCGACTAGGACTGCGGCACCGCTGAAGGCCGATGCCCTTACCCAGATTTGCTTCCTGAATTGTCGAAGCAGCCACGCCGTTCGGCCGAGGAACGAAACGCTGCTGTCACGCATCGATAGCCTCCGTACCGGCCGATCCACGGGATGCCGGCCCACGTCCGCGCTGGAGCAATGATACCGGGCCGAGCCGGTCGCGATGCGCCGACACTCGCGCGATCGATTTGGCAAAGCCGTTCAATTTCGCCCTGATCAGGCTGATCGGCGGTTTCATGATCCGTCCCCTTAGAGCGGAGTGAACATCCACCGGTCTCCAGTGTTCCGTAACGGGCGCGATGCGATATGCCCGGCATGCTGCCATCGATTCTTCAGACGGAGCATACGCGAGCGGGATTATGATGTGAGACGACTTGCCGTCCTGGATAATGCGCAGTGTCGAGCGAGCGCTTGTCGTCGCGCGCCGACGCATGTGTCGACGATGCCCGGACAGGACAGTTGAAGCTGTTCGGCGCCGTTCTGGGCTGGCTTGGCCGACACGCGATCCTGTTCGCGGCGCTTTTGGCGGCAATCGTCGGCTATGCGCAATATCAACAATCCATGCGCCATGCGGCGTCGCTCGGTGCATCGGTCGCGCGGCTTCAGGAAGCCGAAACCGAATTGCGTGCCGTCATAGGGCAGATGAAGGACGACGCCGTTACCCGGCTCAGTTCGGCACAGCAAAGTTCGGTCGCGCATGTTGATCGTCGGCTCGCCGAAGCGCGGCAGGACCTGTCGAGACTGGAGGCGGTACGACCGTCCATTACCGATCTGCTGCGATCGCCCCGGGCGGCGATCGTCGCCGATGGGCGCCGCCGGATCGACGCCGAGCGTCTTCGCCAGGAAATCGGTTTCCTGACGGCTGTACGGGCCAATCTGGCCGATCGCGGCGCGGCACTGTCGCTGGACCGTCGGATCACCCGTCTGCAGGCCGACATATCATCCCTCGACGCCCGTTTCTCGGAGGGCCAGGCGCGGTTCGCCAGACTTGAAGCGCGTCCCTTCTGGGGTCGCTACAGGCGCGAAGGCTGGAGCATCGTCAGTCTTGCGGCGGAGCTCGCCGCGGATCAGGCACGCAATCGCCGCGAACGGGCGGCGGCGGTCGCGGAGCTTGATCGAGTCATGGCGATCCGTCGGCAGACCAGGACCGTCGCGGCACTGGCGACACCCAAGGTTGCCGTCCGGCAACTGGAAGACATGCTCGAACCTCTCGAGAAGGCCTCGGCACTGCAGACGCGAAAGCTTGAAGCAACCGCCGCCCGCGCCGCCAGGCGATGGTATGAGCGGCTCGGTGTCGCCGACGCACTTTGGCCGGCCATCTGGGCGCTGGTCGGGATCATCCTGGCCCCCTTCGTCATCCGCACCCTCTTCTACTGGGTGCTGGCGCCGCTAGCTTCGGCGCAGCGGCCCGTTGTCCCCCTTGGGCCGACTCCAGCACGG
>SCUQ01000574.1 GCA_004297635.1 Rhizorhabdus sp.
CGACGCTGCCGATCGACGGCAGCGCTTCGCCGCGGAAGCCCAGCGTCGTGACGGATTCGATGGCGTCATCCGGAAGTTTCGACGTCGCGTGCCGTTCCATGGCGAGCGCAATCTCGTCCGGCGCCATGCCGCAGCCGTCATCGGCGACATCGATCAGGGAAAGCCCCCCTTCTGAAAGGCTTATCGAAATTCGCGTGGCGCCGGCGTCGATCGAATTCTCGACCAGTTCCTTCAGCGCGCTGGCCGGCCTTTCGACCACTTCACCGGCAGCGATGCGATTGACCAGATGTTCCGGCAGGCGGCGTATTGACATGGGACTCGTCCTAGCCCAAGCGGCGGCCTTCCGCATCCCTTGATAAGCGCTGGATTTTGCCAGTAGATCTGGGCGCTGATCGCAGGATGCTAGCGATGCACTTTCCGGCCTGGGGCGGGCCTAAGAGACGGACCACCACAACATGTTCCTCCAGCGATATTTCAAGTTCATGTCGCATGATATGGCGATCGACCTCGGGACGGCGAACACCGTCGTCTATGTGCGCGGCCGCGGTATCGTCCTCAACGAGCCGTCGGTGGTGGCGATCGAGACTCTCAACGGTGTGAAAAGAGTTCGCGCGGTCGGCGACGACGCCAAGCTCATGATGGGAAAGACGCCGGGCTCGATCGAGGCGATCCGCCCGCTGCGCGATGGCGTGATCGCCGACATCGACGTCGCCGAGCAGATGATCAAGCACTTCATCCAGAAGGTGCACGGGCGCCGCACCTTCATGCGCTGGCCCGAAATCGTGATCTGCGTGCCTTCGGGCTCCACCTCCGTCGAGCGCCGCGCCATCCGCGATGCCGCGTCGAACGCCGGCGCGTCGCAGGTCTGGCTGATCGAGGAGCCGATGGCCGCCGCGATCGGCGCCGGCATGCCCGTTACCGAGCCGATCGGGTCGATGGTCGTCGACATCGGCGGCGGCACCACGGAGGTTGCCGTCCTTTCGCTGCGCGGCCTCGCCTACACAACCTCGGTCCGCGTCGGTGGCGACAAGATGGACGAGGCGATCAGCTCTTATGTTCGCCGCAATCACAATCTGCTGATCGGCGAAGCCACCGCCGAGCGGATCAAGCAGGAAGTCGGCGTCGCCAAGATGCCGGCCGACGGCAAGGGCGAGACGATCCACATCAAGGGTCGCGATCTCGTCAACGGCGTGCCCAAGGAAATCACCATCACCCAGGCGCAGATCGCCGAAGCGCTGACCGAACCGGTTTCGGCGATCGTCGAGGGCGTCCGCATCGCGCTGGAGAATACCGCGCCCGAGCTGGCGGCCGATATCGTCGATCAGGGGATCGTGCTGACCGGGGGCGGCGCGCTGCTGCAGGGTATCGACGATGTGCTGCGCGAGGCGACCGGCCTGCCGGTCTCGATCGCCGACGATCCGCTGACCTGCGTGGCGCTGGGCACCGGACGCGCGCTGGAAGACGCTGTCTTCCGCGGCGTGCTCCAGACCGCCTGAGCCGACGTACCGGCCGGCGATGGCGGCGCCCCGGCACCGGCGTCGAGGCTTTTCCCGACGGGTCCAATATGGCCTGTTTGCGGGCTATGTCATTGCGATCAGCGGCATATTGCTCGGCGCCGCGCTGCTGCTCGTCGCCCGGCTCGATCCGCGCGCCTTCGGCACCCTGCGCGGGGTCGTCGTCGATGCCGGCGCGCTGTTCACCGGCATCGGCCGGGTCGGGGTCGAGGGTCTCCATGGCGCCGGGGATTCGATCTCGGCCTATGTCGAGGCAGGAAGCCAGAACGAGGCACTGAAGCGCGAGCTGGCGCGCGAGCGCCGCGCCGTCATCGCCGCCAAGGTGATCGCGGCCGAGAATATCCGCCTCAAGAAGCTCGCCAGGCTGGCCGAACATCTTCCCGCCCCGATCCTGTCGGCCCGGCTGATAGGATCCACCCCGACCGGGCAGCGCCGTTTCGCCACGCTTTCGGCCGGCACGTCGGAGGGTGTTCGCCCCGGCATGACGGTACGCTCCGCCGAAGGCCTGGTCGGCCGGGTCTATGAGAGCGGAATTTTCGCGTCGCGCGTCTTGTTGCTGACCGATGGCGAGACCGCGGTGCCGGTGAAGATCACCCGCAGCGGCCAGGCGGCGCTGGCCACCGGCCAGGGTGACGGAACGATGGAGGTCCGCGCCCTGATCGCGGGCGGCAGCCCCTTCCGGCGCGGCGATCTGGTCGTCACATCGGGCACCGGCGGCGTGTACACACCCAACACGCCCGTCGCCGTCGTGACCACTGTTCGGGGTGATCGCGCCGTCGCCCGCCCGCTCGCCGATCCCGCTCGGGCCGACTTCGCGGCGGTTTTCCCGATCTTCCAGGCGCCCGTCGCCGATCTTCCGTCGCAACCCAAGCCATGATCGCGCGCAGGGGCAACCCCTATATGGAGCGCTCCGCACTGCGGGTGACGCTGATCCCCGTCCTGTCGGTCCTTGCCGGATCCGCCATGGCGCTGGTGCCTGTGATCGCGACCGAGCCGATCGTGCCGCCCTTCGGCCTGATGATGTTGCTTGCCTGGCGCCTGCTGAGGCCCGAAATCTGGCCCGTCTGGGCGGCCTTGCCGCTAGGGCTGGCGGACGACCTGATGAGCGGCCATTATCTTGGCACGGCGATGATATTGTGGACGGTGGCCTTTCTCGTGCTTGAATGGGTGGATCAGCTGTTGCTGTGGCGCGAAGGATGGATCGAATGGGCGATTGCCGCCGTCGCCCTGCCCGCGCTCGGCGTCGGGGCCTGGGCGTTGTCGCAACCAGGTGACAGCCATACGTCGGTGCTCACCATCCTGCCGCAGACTATCGGTGCCGTCCTGCTGTTTCCGGCGATATTGCGGCTCACCGCGGCCCTCGACACGTGGCGGCTCAAACGGTGAAGCGCACTCGCCTCATCACCGAGCAGACCCAGGCCTATACCTTCACCCGCCGCGCTTTCTTCCTGGGCGGCGCCCAGGCCGCAGTCGGGCTGGTGCTGGCAGGGCGCATGGCCTGGCTTTCGATCGCGCAGAATGAGCGCTACACGTCGCTATCCGAAAGCAACCGGGTCCAGCTCACCCTGGTGCCGCCGCGGCGGGGTTGGATCATCGACCGCAATGGCAAGCCTATCGCGATCAATCGAACCACATTTCGCGTCGATATCATTCCCGACCAGTTGAAGAGCCCCGATGCCGTGCTTGGACAGCTTCGGCAACTGCTCACGCTGACCGCCGACGATCTCGATCGGATCCGCAGCGACCTCAAGGCCGCCCGGGGCTATCAGCCGGTGCCGGTAGCCGAAAATATCGACTATGAGCATTTCGCAGCGGTGAGCGTCCACCAGCCTTCGCTTCCCGGCGTGGCGCCAGCGAGCGGCTATGGCCGCTATTATCCGGGCGGAGCCGCCGTCGCTCATCTCGTCGGCTATGTCGGCCCCGCATCGGCCGCCGATTATGACAAGACGAAAGATCCGCTGCTGATCACGCCAGGTTTCAAGATCGGCAAGGAAGGTCTTGAACGTACAATGGAAAAATGGCTCCGCGGAAAACCCGGCGCCAAGCGTAGCGAGGTCACGGCACATGGCAAGGTGGTCCGCGAACTGACCACCAGACCGGAGGTCGTAGGCAACGCCCTGCAACTGACCATCGACGCCGGGCTACAGCGTTATGCCGCCGCGCGGCTCGGGCCGGAGAGCGCCTCGGCCGTGGTGATCGATACTCGGACCGGCGGTATCCTCGCGATGGCCTCTATGCCGGCCTATGATCCGAACAGCTTCTCCGACGGCATCAGCCACGCAGAATGGGATCTGCTCTCGAACGACGATCATCTGCCGCTCACCAACAAGGTGATGCAGGGCCTCTATCCGCCGGGATCCACGGTGAAGCCGATGGTCGCGCTCGCCCTGCTCGAGGCCGGGGTCGATCCGAACCAGACGGTATCCTGCTCGGGACGCTATCGACTGGGCAATACCTATTTCCACTGCTGGCGGCGCGGTGGACATGGACCGGTGGACATGAACCGGGCGATCGCCGCCAGTTGCGACGTCTATTTCTACACCATGGCCCGCCTGATCGGCATCGATCCGATCGCCGCTATGGCTCGCAAGCTGGGGCTCGGCCAGGAATTCGATCTCCCCATGCCCTCGCAGCGTTACGGGACCGTGCCCGACACCGCCTGGAAGGCCCGGCGGTACAAGGGTGCCAAGTGGAGCGGATATGATACGCTCAACTCTACGATCGGCCAGGGGTACATGCTCGCCAATCCGCTGCAGCTGGCCATGATGGCGGCGCGGATCGCCAGCGGCAATGCGATCGTGCCGCGCATGATCGTGAACAAGCGCTATCCTCCGCAGGGCGGAGCGCTGGACGTGGGGAGCGATCATCTCGCCTTCGTTCGCGAGGCGATGAGCGGCGTCGTCAATGGGCCGTTCGGAACCGGTGGTTCGGGGCGCCTGAATCTTCCCGGTGGCGAACTGATGGGTGGCAAGACGGGCACGGCGCAGGTGCGCCGCATCACCATGGCGATGCGCGCCGGCGGTGGCGAGTTCGGCGGCTATGGCGTGCCGTGGAAATATCGCGATCACGGCCTGTTCGTCGGCTTCGCGCCGGTTCATGATCCCCGCTATGCCGTGTCGGTGGTGATCGAACATGGCATGCATGGCGCCGCCGGCGCGCCGATCGCGCGCGACATCCTTACCTGGCTTTACGACCGAAAACGCGCTGAGGACCGGCTCGCCTTCCTGGAGCAGGGCTGGGGCGGCTCGATCGAGGCCCGCATGGCGCGCAAGGCCGAAGCCTGGGCGCATCGCAACGATCCCAAGCCGACGGATACGCCGCCGGATAAAGGCACCCAGGCCTCCCCTTCCCCGCCTGCCACCGAAGAGGCGGACCCCGAATGAACCGCGACTCGATCGTGCCGATGCCGCTACGCCACATTCCGTGGCGGCTGCTGCTGCTTGTCGTCGCGGTCGGTGGCTTCGGGCTGGTGGTCCTCTATTCGGCGGCCGGCGGCAGC
>SCUQ01000008.1 GCA_004297635.1 Rhizorhabdus sp.
GACGCCTGCCGCGGTCCAGGCAGGCGTCGAGACGCTGCGCTGGATCGCCGACCGCCAGACCGCGTCTGAAGGCCATTTCCGCCCGGTCGGCTCCGAGACCTTCGGCAAGCCCCATGCACAGCTTCCCTTCGATCAGCAGCCGTTGGAAGCGCTTGCGGCTATCGATGCGGCCCGCGCGGCTTATACCGCGACCGGGGATGCAAGTTGGATTAGGCATGCGCTGACGGCTTATCGGTGGTACTTCGGCGCGAACGACCGCGGCGTTGTGCTCGCCGACATAATGAACGGACATTGCCGGGACGGTGTCACGCCGCGCGGCGCGAATGAAAATCGCGGCGCGGAGTCGATCCTCGCCTTCCAGCTCGCCCATTATGCGGTCATGGAACTGAACAGGAGCGGCGTGCCGGATGCAGGACAGGAAGATGATGCTGGAGCGAGCGAAGTCCCCCAACCCACTGCGTTCGCTTGAGACCCGCCTTTACGCCGATCCTTCCCGCGTCGTCCTTCGGCCATTCCACCTGGGATGGCAATCGAGCAACGCCCCTGCAGACCGCGCCAATCGGCTAGTCGCCGATATCGTGGCACTGTCGGAAGACGAGGTTGATACCGAATATTATCGAGTCGTGCGCGACTTTGCCGAGCGTCACTGGCAGACCGAACGGATGTTCGACCGGCGCTACCAGGAAGTGCAGGCCGGGCTCGGCTTCGACGGCACCGGCTTCTCGGTCCAGCGGAAGCGGCTGATCGGCGCTTTTTTCTGCCACGAATATACCTATGCCGCGGCGGCGCTGATGAATCCGTCGATCGTCCCTCATCCCGATCAATCCGGCCTGGCCAACGGCGCCTGCCGCTTCGTGATGAGCCTCCGCGCGGTCGGCGAGGGGCATATCAGCTCTATCGCGTTCCGCGAGGGCATCGCCTTCCCGGACGGCAGCTTCGACCTGTGGCCGCAAAGCGCCTTCGCCACCGCCGCCGACATCGACGATGCCAGCCTGACCGATGCCGATTGCGCCGTGACGGTGCATCGGCATCCTGAGAGCAGCCTGTCCAACACCGTCATATTCCCGATCACCGAGCAGCAGCGCGGCGGGCTCGAGGATCTTCGCCTCGTCCGCTTCTGTCATGATGACGGCAGCTACGAATGGGTCGGCACCTACACCGCTTATTCGGGCAGCTCGATCCGGTCGGAACTGCTGCGCACCCGCGATTTCCACAATTTCGACCTGGAGCCGATCGAGGGCCGCGCCGGCCGCAACAAGGGTATGGCGCTGTTTCCGAAAAAGGTCGGCGGTCAGTTCATGATGATCGGCCGGCAGGACGGCAAGAATCTCTTCCTGCTACGCTCCGACCGGCTGGACCGCTGGGACGATGACGGCATACTGCTGATGGAGCCGCGCTATCCGTGGGAGTTCATCCAGATCGGCAATTGCGGCAGCCCGCTGCTCACCGATGCGGGCTGGCTGGTGTTCACCCATGGCGTCGGCGCGATGCGCAAATATGCGCTCGGCTGCGCCCTGCTCGACCGCGACGACCCCTCGAAGCTGCTGGGCCGCACCCGCGAACCGGTGCTTACCGCCGAGGATGCCGATCGCGCCGGCTATGTACCCAATGTCGTCTATACCTGTGGCGTGATGAAGGTGGGCGGCCACCTCATCATTCCCTATGGCATATCCGACAGTGCGGTTGGCTTCGCCGTCGCGGAGGTCGATGCGCTGCTCGACCTGATCGAATAAGCGCGCCTACAACTCGACCTTTACCGCCGCCGAGATCGTCCGACCGTTGATTGCGCGCGCGCGGACGA
>SCUQ01000575.1 GCA_004297635.1 Rhizorhabdus sp.
CGCACCGCCGGATCGGCCTGCGGACGCGGGCCGGGATGCGCCAGAAGCACCTTGGGGATGCGCACGATCGACACGCCCGCGTGGTGCGCACGCAACACGAGGTCGTCGAGCAATGCCGCCCCGGCCTCCGCGCGCAGCCCGAGTTCGGCCAGCACCGCCGCCCGGACGATCAGCGGCGCGCCGATATAGTCCTGCGCCGCGAGCAGGGTGAGATCGAAGGCCGGCTTGAGCCGGAGCTGATCGAGGCCACGCTCCTCACCCGCCGCGAAATCGTCGGCATAGAAGATCCCCGCATCGGGACGCGCGGCGGCAGCCTCGCGCCACTCGCGCTCGAACAGCGGCGACAGAACCGCGCCTCGTGGCGCGAGCACCACCCAGCTTTCGCGATCCGCGGGCAGATCATCGGGCAATGCCCGGTCTAGCGTGCCGTCCGGCGCCAGCGCGATCACCCGCAGCGCCGGCCCAAAAGCCGCCATCTCGACGGGCCTTCCCATCGACAGATTGGATGCGATATGCGCGCCGCCGGCATCGGGCGCTCCGGAGGCGGTGGCCGCGAAACTCGCGACGATCTTCTCCGCCACGGCCTCGTAGGAAAGCTGTTCGGCAATCCTCCCGCGGGCGGCTTCGCCCTTGCCGTCGCCCTTTTCGATGGCGTCGGCCGCGTCGAGCAGGGCGGCGACCAGCGCGGGTTCGTCGATCCGCGCCCATTCGCCGCCCTCGGTATAATGTCCGAAATCCTGTTCCAGCCGCCAGGCATGCGCCTTCACCGGCCAGCCGACCGACGAATCGACGAAATCGCGGCTGCCGCCAAAATCGGTCGCGACCACCGGCTTGCCCGCCGCCATCGCCTCCGCGATCGTCAGCCCGAAACCCTCCGAACAGTGCGGCGAGGCATAGAGATCGGCAAGCGCGGTCAGTTCCGCCAGCTCGTCCGCGGCCATTGCCCGGTCGATCAGCACCACGCCCTCACTGGCCTCGGCGAGCGCGCGGAAGGCTTCCCCCTCCTCCGGCCGATCGTGGAGATGCTTGGTCTTGAGAATCAGCGACCAGCCGCGGGCCGCCAACCCGGAGGCGGAAAAGGCGCGCACCAACGCCCCCGGATTCTTGCGGACGAGATAACTCGCGCCATCGAAAACATAGAGAATGGTGCGGCGATCCGCGGGCAGGCCCCATCGTGCCAGCGCGGTTGCGCGATCGATGACGAGCGGTTCGGGTACGGGCACGACGTGCGGCACCACGTCGACCGGCACATCGCCATTGGCCGTGAAGACCTCCGCACAATAGCGACTGGGCGCCCAGATCCGGTCGACCGCGCCGAAGTTCCGGCGCCATGCCGGCGGGATATGGCCCATCTCCCACACCCAATAGCCGATGCGCCGGCTGGCGGCGGCGATCGCGGCGTGCTGATCGTCGGTCAGCAAATGCCAGCTGTCGGGATTGAGGTGGATCACGGCGATGTCGGCCGGCCCTTCGAAATCGACGATATCGACCGGCGGCGCCAGCGGCTTGTGGATATGGAAGGGCCGCTTGATCGGGTGTAGGCTTAGAAGCGCGCCCGTGCGCCGGATCGCGGCGATGATCCCCCGGCTCGCGGCACCAAGGCCATTGTCGTAATTCCACGGCCCGAAGAACGAGACCCTGAGCGGCACCTCCGCACGATGTCCGGCGGGCAGGCGCCGGGCGAGCAGGCGGCCGCCATCGTCGACCGGCCCCTCCTCCTGCGCGGCGAGGACGACCGCTTCGGCGAGCGCCACGTCGAAACCGGCCTCCGCCAGAACGTCCTGCCAGCCCGTGATATCGACCTGCTCGAACTGGCCGCGCAGCAGCAGCAGCTTGACGAAGGGCATGCCGGCCGCGACGAGCTGCCGCCAGCCGAACAGCGTGGGGTTGATCGCGGTCGCGCTCGGGTACAGCAGCTCGACATCGTACCCGACCTGCTCCGTCATCTCGGCAAGCCGCACCTCATAAGCGCGGATGACGTGATCCTTGCGGGTCAACAGCCGGATATCGTTCATGAAAGCGTGGAAGGCGCGCGAGGTCAGCAGCCTCGGCTTGACGGCAAGGAAATAGCTCTGAATGTGCCAGCGCCATTCATGACTTTCGGTCAGGCCGATCAGATCGGCCTGGCTCGCCCGGACACGATCGACGAGCGCCGCGATCCGGCCGTCGTCGCGGGCCGGCAGGACGCTGTCGTTGAGCAGATACAGGGTCGAAGCCCCATAAAGCTTCGGGTTAAGCCGCAGCGCATGCGCCCAGGCGCCGAAATCATAACCGGCATTGCGGCGAACCATCACGGCATCGGCCAATGCGATCAGGTCGGCAGGCAGATCGACCGGGCGATCGACCGTCGCGATCAGGAAGACGCCGATCCCGGCACGCTTGAGCGCGTGCACATAAGGCAGGACATGCGGCTTGATCTTGCCGCTGCGCGAATGGGTGACGAACAGCGCGATCTCCGCGCCTGCCGGCAGATCGAGCGGCTTGACCGTCTCGGCCTGCACCGCCCAGGCGAGCGGATGATCGGCGGGGTGCCGCGATGGCGGAAAAAGCGTGATCGGCCCCGGATCTAGCGGCGCACCGTCGGGCATGCGGAACGCCGCGACCTCGACGCCCTCTCCGTCGTCGCCAAGATCGACATCGAGCAGCGCACGGAAGAAGAGCGCACCGTCCTCCTCGCGCAGATGCGGGCGGGCCTGGCCGACCAGCCGTTCGCCGGCGCGGAACTCGACCGTCGGCATGTCGCCGCCGATCGGCAACAGCACCCCGGAGACCGAACGCTCGAACCAGCCTTCGAGATGGCCACCCTTGGGTACTTCTTCCGGCTCTGGTTCTGGTTCTGGTTCTGGTTCTGGTTCGGTCTCCGGCTCCGGCTCCGGCTCCGATTCCGCTTCAGGCGCAGCTTCGGCTTCGGGCTCCGGCGGCAGCAATTCCGCCAACGCCAGCTGGGCATGCGGATTGGCATCGAGTTCGAAGCTGCGGCGATAAAAGCCGATCGCCGCATCGACATCGCCGACTCGCCGGGCGAGATGCCCCCGGCACAAGGCGAGATCGGCATCATCGGGCGAAAGCATATATGCCGTCCGATAGGCCTGGTCGGCGCCCGCCGAATCCCCGCTTTCGCCCAGCATATGGCCAAGCTGCACCCAGATCGCGAAATCATCGGGCCGGTACCGCAGATAAATACGATATTGCGCGGCGGCCGTCGCCCAGCGCTGGCGATCCCGCGCGGCACTGGCCCTTACAAAAGCGCGTCGTATCGCGCGCCGGCGCCAAAATCCCCCCGTCATGCGATGCTCGCTATCACGCGGGAAGCGGCGGCGGAATAGTCAGCAGGCATCCGCGTATCTCTCGACGACGGGCTGCAAGGTCCGCCCTGAATAAAGCGGCCTCTTGGAAGAAGAGCGCTTTCAAGGCAAGCCGTTAAGGCTAGAGCAAGGCTAGGATCGCAATTGACAGCCGCGCAAAGGCAGTTATGGGGCGCCCCGGCATGAACGACATGCTGTGGCTGCAACCGCCTGCACAATGGGCGGCATATTGGATGATCTTCGACATCGACCGGACCGGCAAAGGATCAGGACGTTCAAAGCTGCGGTTCACGCCGCTGCTGCTGGCGGGGGCTGTAGCAATTTGGCCAGTCGCACCGGCCACGGCCGAAACGCTCATGGATGCGGTGGAAGCGGCCTATGGCCACAATCCCACGCTCGTCGCGCAACGCTACCGGCAAAAGTCCACCAACGAGACCTATGTGCAGACGCGGGCGCAATATGGTCCGACCGTATCGCTCAATGCCACAGGGAGCTACAGCTACAGCAAATTGCGGTCGCAGGAATTCGATGACAACCAGGGGCAGCTGTCGCTGAGCGTGCGCCAGCCTGTCTATAGCGGCGGCCGCCTGCGTGGCGCCCTCGCTGAAGCCCGCGCCACCGTCCGCAGCAGCGAGGAGGTTCTTCGTCGCGTCGAAGGCGAGGTGATAAGGGACGTCATCATCGTCTACGCCGCCGTGCTGCGCGATCGTCAGCGGCTCGAGGTCGCCCGCGAAAATGTCGCAGCCCTGCGCTCTCAAATGGATGAGCGTCGTGCCAAGCGCCGGGTGCGAGACGTCACCATCACGGATGTTGCCCAGGCGGATGCCCGGCTTGCGGCTGGGGAAGCCCAGTTGGCGTCTTCGGAAGCGCAGCTCGCCATAAGCCATGGCGAATATCTGCGCGTCGTCGGCTTCGAGCCGGGCGACCTGGCCCCACTTCCGGAGCTACCCGGTCTTCCCGTATCGATAGACGAAGCCTTCACGGTTGCCGACGATGAAAACGCGAATCTGACCTCCGCGCGCTATTCCGAGGAAGCGACCCGCGCCAACATTGCCGAACAACGCGGCGGCCAGCGGCCGACCGCCACCATATCGGCCCAGGCCGGAAAAGCCGGCCAGCTGTCGCCGTTCGACCGGCGCAATTACCGCACGGAAGCGACGGCGCAGATCACGATCACCCAGCCGCTGTTCCAAGGTGGCACGATACGTTCACGAATCCGCCAGGCGCAGGATCAGAACAAGACCGCCCAGGCGATCGTCGACGGCGAGCGGCGTCAGGCTCTTCAGGATGTCGTGATCGCCTGGAACCAACTCGGGTCCTCCCGGATCGCGGTGGTTTCCGGAGCCCGACAGGTTGAGGCTGCGCAGATCGCTTTCGCGGGCATGCAGCGCGAGGAACGCTTTGGCCTGCGCAGCACGATCGAGGTGCTCAACGCCGAGCAGGAATTGGCCGGGGCGCAGCTCACCCTGCTGGGCAACCGCTATCAGGAATATGTGGCGCGTGCGGCCTTGCTGTTGGCAATGGGCAGGCTCGACGCCCGCACCGTCAACTCGGCGATTCCCGCCAGGGACCCCGAAGCGGAGTTCAAGAAGGTTCGCTGGCTGGGCATTTCGCCGACCGAGCCTGTGGCGATGCTGCTCGACCGGGTCGGCTCGGCGAGCCCTTACACCAAGCCTAAGCCTGACCTGCGCGGCCAGAATCAGCCCAAGCCAACCGGGCAGCCGGCCATGCCGCCGCAGCCGGGCAGGAACTATACCGATCAGCCGATGGTCCCGATCGCCCAAAGCGAACTGGTGCCGTCGGACAAGCTTCCAGCCATCGTAGGCGACTATGGCACGCCTCCGCCGCGCGGCGACGGGCCGCAATGAAAAGCCTTACCCGCCCTTATCCGGTGGTGCTAAGGGGCATGGCTTCGCCGCTCCGCCGGCCGATGCCGCATTCAGGACTATAGCAGCGCCGATGTTGTCGATCTTTTCCCAGAAGAACCCGATCACCGAGGCCCTGGCCAAGGGCAAAAGCTCGTTCATCTTCGCGGCGCTGTTCAGTCTGGCGAG
>SCUQ01000576.1 GCA_004297635.1 Rhizorhabdus sp.
AGTTTCTCAACGGCAGCATCACCCCGGTGCTCGGCCTGAAGCATCAGGGGAAGGAACGGGTACATTCGGTCGGCGGTCCGACACCGCCCGGCGCTCTCTTTCACCGGAAGCAGATCGGCGCCGCGCTCGCTTATGCCGCCACCCTGCAGGGCGAAGTCTGCATCAAGCCCAACGCGAGCGCCAATGGCCATCGGGTCTATCCCCGCCTCCGCACGGCCGAGGACATTGTGGAGGCGCTGATCGCGAACGCGGCGGTCTACGAGGATATTGTGGTGGAGGAGAGCTTCGGAGGAGAGGCGTGGCGGTTTTTCTACGTGAAGCCCGACATCATAGGGATCAAGGTCGGGCGGGCCGCGAGCGTCATCGGCGATGGCGAGAATAGCCTGCACCAGCTGATCGCGTCGGAAAATCACGCCCGGGCGGCGCGCAGCGGCCACGCCGCTTCGAAGCGGCTTCCCGGCGGCATCATCCGCGACATGATGTTGAGGCGCCAGAATGTCGGCCTGGACACCGTGATCCCGCGCGGCCGCAGGATTTTCCTGAGCCCCTGCTCAAATGGTTCCCAGGGCGCGGAAAGCCTGGCCCTGCCGGACTTGCTGCACCCGACCTATAGCGCATGGATGCTCGAGATATTCAGGGCGATGCCAGAGCTGCACGTGGGGGCTGCCGACGTATTGATCCAGCAGCCGCTGCAACCCGATCGGTCCGCCTTTCAGGTGATCGAGATCAACATAGCGCCGTCGCTGCTTGCCTTTCACTATCCCGGAACCGGGCCCGTCCAGGACGTCGCCGGCGCGATCGTGGCGATGTTGCAAAGACTGGCGTCGAAAGGGGCCTGATGCCGTTGGGACGCAGAGGCGTTCACGTCAGCGCGGAGCCGCCCGCCTGCTCGTCCCCGAACAGATATTTGTACGCGAACAGGCTGGGCAATCCTCCTGTGTGAATGAAGACGACGGTTTCGTCCGGGGTGAAAAGCCCTTCGCCGATCATCGCCATCAAGCCGGCCATCGCTTTGCCTGTGTACACCGGGTCGAGCATGATCCCCTCGCAGCGGGCGACAAGCCTGATCGCCTCGATCGTGGTTTCACCGGGCATGCCGTAGCCAGCTCCTGCCGCGACGTCCGAAACCCGCACTTCCCCGGAGCCGACCGTTCCGGCCCCTCCGATGAGGGACCAGGTGTCCCGCGCCAGCGACAGAACATGGTCGTGCTGGTTCGTTCCCACGCCCACACTGAACCCCGTGACCGCAATGCGCGGTTCGATCGCGTGAAAGCCTGCCACCAGACCGGCATGGGTGCCGCCGCTCCCCGAAGCCAGGATGACATGATCGATCGTAAGGCCGGCCCGATCGGCCTGCCCCGCCAGTTCACCGGCACAATCGACATAGCCGAGCGCGCCCAGGGCGCTGGCAGCCCCGCCAGGGATGATATAGGGCTTCCCACCGGCTCTGCGGCATTCGTCGCCCAGCGCGATGGTCGCCGCTGCCATGTCCGCGCCGCGTGGCAATATGGCGGCGATCTCGGCGCCCAGCAGATAATCCATCAGCACATTGCCGGATTGGAGATAGGCAGGGTCCCCGTGATCGGTACGCCGTTCGAGAATCAGCCTGCATCGAAGACCGAGCTTGGCCGCCGCCGCCGCTGTCTGACGCACATGATTCGACTGGATGGCGCCGTGGGTGATCAATGTGTCGGCCCCCTGGGAAAGAGCGTCGCCGAGCAGATATTCAAGCTGCCTGCTCTTGTTGCCGCCCCCGGCCAGGCCGGTGCAATCGTCACGTTTGACAAGGATCCGGGGGCCGCCCAGCCGATCTGAAAGGCGTGGCAGGGCTTCGAGCGGCGTCGGACGGTGAGCAAGCGCGACCCGCGGAAAACGATCCAGCAACATTGACAGCCCTTTTGACCGGTCGATGCGATCACGAGCCCGATCCGCCCTCTGCCCGCCCCTAACATGGACATT
>SCUQ01000062.1 GCA_004297635.1 Rhizorhabdus sp.
CGTCAGATAGGGTGCCGGCCCTCTTAGCGGGCAGATGGGCGCGGTGCCATAGTCAATAGATATGGGCGGTGAACGGCGGACGTCACGCCTTCGGCTGATAGGTCTGCTCGACGGTCGGGAAGCGCCGGGCGCGGACGTCGGCGGCATATTCGGCAACCGCGGCGTCGATCTGCTGGCTGAGCTGCGCATATTTCTTCACGAAGCGCGGCACCCGATCGAACATGCCGAGCATGTCATCGATCACCAGTACCTGGCCGTCGCATTGGGCGGAGCCGCCGATGCCGATGGTGGGGATGTCGATCGCATGGGTCATCTCGATCGCCAGCGGCTCGATCACCCCTTCGACCACCAGCGCGAAGGCGCCCGCCTGGGCGATCGCCTTGGCGTCGCCGATCAGCTTGGCATATTCGGACTGGCTGCGTCCGCGCGCGCCATAGCCCCCCAGCGCGTTGACGGCCTGCGGGGTAAGCCCGACATGGCCGATCACGGGAATGCCCCGCGCGGAGAGGAAGGCCACCGTCTCGGCCATCGCCTCGCCGCCCTCCAGCTTCACGGCGGCCGCGCCGGTCTCCTTGAGCACCCGCGCCGCCGCGTGGAAGGCCTGTTCGGGGCTCGCCTCATAGGAGCCGAACGGCATGTCGACCACGACCAGGCTGTGATAGCTGCCACGCACCACCGCGGCGCCATGGGCGATCATCATGTCGAGACTGACCGGGATGCTCGACGGCAGGCCGTAGATCACCTGGCCCAGGCTGTCACCGACGAGCAGCATGTCGCAATGCGGATCCAGGATCTGCGCCATGCGGATCGTATAGGCGGTCAGCATCACCACCGGATCCTTGCCCTTGGCATTGCGGATCGCGGGCACGGTGAGCCGCTTCATCGGTGCCGGCGTCGGGTTCGCGCGGCTGGTGGCGGTGTCTATTTGAAAGGTCGACATTTTTTATTAGCCCTCAAGCGCCGGGCGCAGGGCATCCGCCCTGCTTGGCTTTCGCGGGGATACCGCGGCGCGCATTCGCGCTTGCGGGACACTGTCGTGTCCCGACAACGAACTCGGCGCCGGAGCCTGCCAAGGCTCCGCAAGCGCGAATGCGCGCCCGAGCTTATGCGAGGAAAGCCAAGGCCAGCGGATGCTGGCCGCCCGGCGCCTGAGGGTCAAACAAAAAGACTCTCAGATCATACCCAGCGCCGCCATGTAGGTTTCGAGGACCATCGCCTCTTCCTCATGCTCGCCCTTCTTCTTCTTGCGGATGGCGAGCAGCTTGCGGACGATCTTGGTGTCGTAGCCGCGGCCCTTCATCTCCGACATGACATCCTTGATGTCGTCGGCGATTCCCTTCTTCTCCTCTTCGAGGCGCTCGACCCGTTCGACGAACAGGCGCAGCTCCTGTGCGGCGATGCTGCCCTTGTCTTCGGTCGTGTCGGCTTCGGCCATGATTCGCTGGTCCCTCGATTAAGCGTGAAGGCGGAGGCTGTAGAGGGACGCGCGCGGCGGCTCAACGGGGAATCGGCGCAGCGCGCAGGATGCGGCAGAGCATGACATTCCGGCGACGGAAAGGCTTGCCAAGCGAATCCATGCTTCTACCTAGGGCGACCTTCGAACAAGGGACCGACATTTGGAAACCCAGCTCTCTCCCCGTCAGCGCAAGGTCCGCGTGCTCGCCACGCTGGGGCCGGCGAGCGCATCGCCCGCGATGATCGCCAAGCTGTTCCGCGCCGGTGCGGATGCCTTCCGCATCAACATGAGCCATGGCGCCCATGCCGACAAGGTGCCGATCATACAGGCCATCCGCACGATGGAAAAGGATCTCGGCCGCGCCACCACGATATTGTTCGATCTGCAGGGGCCCAAGCTCCGGGTCGGAAAGTTCGCCGATGGCATTGTCCAGCTTGCGACGGGCCACCGCTTCGTGCTCGACCGGGATCCCACGCCCGGCGATTCCAGCCGGGTGGAGCTTCCCCACCGCGAGATATTCGAGGCGCTCGAGCCGGGTACGCGGCTGCTGCTCGACGATGGCAAGCTGGTGTTGCGGGTACAGTCGGTCGGTCGCGACAGGATCGAGACGATGATCGAGGTCGGCGGCGCGCTGTCGAACAGCAAGGGCCTCAACGTTCCCGACGTGATCGTGCCGATGGCGGCGCTGACCGAGAAGGACCGCCGCGACCTCACCTTCGCCTGCGAGCAGGGCGCCGACTGGATCGCGCTGAGCTTCGTGCAGCGCCCGGAGGATGTCGCGGAGGCGCGCAGCCTGATCGGCGGGAAGGCGGCGCTGCTCGCCAAGATCGAGAAGCCGCAGGCGGTGGAGCGGCTGGAGGAGATATTGGAGCTGGCCGACGCGGTGATGGTCGCGCGCGGCGATCTCGGCGTCGAACTGCCGCCCGAGCGGGTGCCGCCGATGCAGAAGCGCATCGTCGAGACCGCGCGTCGCATGGGGCGCCCGGTGGTCGTCGCCACCCAGATGCTCGAATCGATGATCCAATCGCCGAGCCCGACGCGGGCCGAGGTGTCCGATGTCGCCACCGCCATCTATGACGGTGCCGACGCGGTCATGCTCTCGGCCGAATCGGCGAGCGGACAATGGCCCGTCGAAGCGGTGACGATGATGGACGCGATCGCCATGTCGGTGGAAAGCGACCCCGGCTATGCCGCGCGGCTCCACTTCACCGAGACGCACCCCGATTCGACGACCGCCGACGCGCTGGCCGAAGCCGCCGCGCGGATCGCCGATACCGTCTCGGCGAGCCTGATCATCTGCTTCACCCTGTCCGGATCGACCGCGCGCCGCATCGCGCGCGAGCGCCCCTCGGTGCCGCTGATGGTGCTGACCCCCAAGCTCGCCACCGCGCGCCGGATGGGCCTGTTGTGGGGCAGCCATGCCGTGCGCACCCGCGACGTCGCTAGCTTCGAGGAAATGGTGGCCAAGGCCAAGCGCATGGCGCTGCGCCAGCAACTCGCCAAGGCGGGCGACCGCGTCGTGATCGTCGCTGGCGTCCCGTTCGGCACGCCCGGTTCGACGAACATGATCCATGTCGTCCGGCTGACCGGGGACGAGCTGAAAGGCTATGGCGGGTAGCGCTACGCGCTCAGCCGCCGACCGGCTGGGTACGAATCATCGCCTGTGCCATGCCGTCCAGCGCATCGGCCATGCGCGTGCCGATATCGGAAGCCATGCCGCTGTCGGCAATCGCCTGCCGCATCGCATCGGCCCATTGTCGTGCCGTGGCGGCGGTCACGGCGATCCGGCCATGAACCGACATGACGCATTTGCCGGGATTGTCGGCGAACCAGTCGCGCGGACCACCGAGCCAGGCGGTCAGGAAGCCTGCCAGCGACGTCCGCATCGGCGCGAGATCGGACGCATGAAGCGCCCGCAGCTCGGCATAAGCGGGCTGTTCGTCCATCAGATCGTAGAAGCGATCGACGATCGTTCGCACCGTGGCGGCGCCCCCCACCATGTCGAACGGCGTTTCCCGTACCGCAGCGTCTGCCATAAATGGAGTCCTCTTCCTCTCGGCGCAGCTTGGTCGGGCGGCCCGCTTGGGCGCATTGACGTGGATCAAGCGCGCTGATCTGCGGCGCGGCCTGGCGCGGCGCGTCGGTGCGGCCGACTTGCCCTCTTGAAGGATGCGGCGCGGGGCCATATGTTGGCTTTTGCGGTACCGGGCCCCTCTGACGACTGCCACGCAGTCGTGATGTCGGACCGCATCGAGTGGGCTCGGTGCGCTGTCCTGACACTGTCTCCGTCCCCCCCTCGATCGATCAACGTATCGACAGGAGTGAGGCAATGAATCCGTCCATCTATCGTCTGAGCACGATCCACAGCCAGATCGATCGCGAAATCCGGAGCGAATTGCGCCGGCGGGTGCCCGACTGGGTCCGGCTGCTGCGCCTGAAGAAGCTGCGGCTGGCGATCAAGGACCGCATCGCCGGCCATATGGCGAAGCTGCGCCGCCGCTGACCACCTGGCTCAGCCCCGACATCGGACCGATCCTGAGGGCGGGGTGGTGTGGCAGGCCGACGGACAAAGAGACGGCGACGCCCCGGAGGAGGGGAGTGGGGCGCCGCCGCTTTTTCGGCACAGCCGAAACCGTCAATCCCGCCTGAACGCGTCCTCGATGCTGACAAAGCCGACGACCGCCATGAACAGCGCCGCCGCGCCGAGCGCGAGGAAGAGATAATTGTCCCCGAAGAAACCGATCATCGCCCTGTCTCCATATCTCTGATGCAGAGGCTTGTGGGACGGGGCGGGCCGCATCGCTTTGATCCTGGTCAAATCCGTCGATTTTTTCGGTGATGCCGTCGCGTGCTCAGAGCAGGTCGAGCGATTCCAGCCGTGCCCGCAGATCGGCTGCGTCGCGGAAGACATGGCCGCGCAGTCCGCACGCCTGGGCGGCGACGACATTCTCGGCGCGGTCGTCGATGAAGATCGCTTCGTCGGCAGCCAGCCCGAAGCGGCGCAGGGCAAGATGGTAGATCGCCCGGTCCGGCTTGGTCAGCCGCTCCTCGCCCGACACCACGATATCGGCGAAGAGATCGAAGATCGCGGCCTCGCGGGCGCGGAAGGGTGGCCAGAATTCGTGGCTGAAATTGGTGATCGCATAGAGCGGCACGCCGGCGGCGTGAAGATCGCGGACAATCTCGCCCATGCCGGGCAGCAGGCCCGTGACCGTTTCGGAGAAGCGTGGGCCGAAGGCTGCGATCGCGTCGGCGAAGCGCGGCCATCGGGCAATATGTTCGGCACTTGTTTCCGCGAAGGGGCGGCCGGCATCATGCTGGCCGTGCCAGTCCATGGTGACGACCTCGCGCAGAAACAGTTCAAGCTCGTGCGCGGGCACGAGCTTTTCGAAGAACTGCCGGAGATTCCAATCGTAGAGCACATTGCCGACATCGAAGATGACGGCGCGCGTGCGGCGCGGGATGATCAGCCCTGGCGCGCCTTGAAGCGGCGGTTGGTCTTGTTGATCACATAGGTGCGGCCACGACGACGGATCACGCGGTTATCCCGATGACGGTCCTTCAGGGACTTGAGCGAGTTGCGGATCTTCATGGCTTAACGCGCCTGCTTTCTAAGCTGATTGGTTTGAAAACGAGGCGCTCCCCTATGGTGAAGGAGGGAAGGAGTCAACCCGTTTGGCCCGCTCCGGCAGCCTGGCGGCGCATTATCCGACGGATATCCGCTCATGCCACCGCCGTCCCCGGGAAATCGGCGGCTGGCAGGCCGGCGTGGTTCGATCCGGGCCGTTCATAGGTTATGCATCCGAATCGATGCAGCGATTTCGTAACTGCCGCGTTTCGATGCCACGCATCGTGCCGAGAGGAAGACGACATGAATATCAGACCCCTGCTTTCCAACGCCCTTCTCTCCGGCACCGCGCTGCTGCTTCTTGCCGGCTGCGCGTCGCAGACGCCCGAGGCGCGCGTCACGCGATTCCACCTGGGCCAGCCGATCGCCCCGGGGCAGGTCGCGGTCGAGCCGCGCGATCCGACGCTGGCGA
>SCUQ01000636.1 GCA_004297635.1 Rhizorhabdus sp.
CCGCAATTCAGCGGAGAAAGTCCTCGCTTCCGGCCGATCGCCTGATGATGGTGTAAAGCTGATCTCCCTCGGCAGGAATGAGCGCAGCATCGCTTATCGTGTGCGCGGTGAGGATGGGACCCGAAGGCTTTTTGAACTGCCGCTCGATGGCGGTCCCGCCGTGGAACCCCTGGGCGGCGAAGAGGCGGGGTCGTATATTTCGGATGTACGCAGCGGCGAACTGATCGGCTTCACCAAAGAACAGGATGTCGTCGAAGACCATTTTTTCGATTCCCAGCGGGAAAAAGTCGTGGCGACAGTTCGGAAGTCGTTCAGTGGCCGATCTGCCGAATTGTTCGACTGGTCCCAGCGGTTCGACAAACTCCTGTTCTTCACCTCCGGCAGCCAGGACGCCGGCAGCTGGTGGCTGGTCGATCCCGCTGCGCGCACGGCGTCCATCGTCGCCGCAGCCTACCCGATCGAGGCGGCCGACGTCGGCTTGGTGAAGACGTTCCGATACCGCGCCGCGGATGGCCTGAATCTCACCGGTGTTCTCACGCTGCCCCCTGTCGGAGACGCGAAGAACCTTCCTCTGATCGTGCTGCCGCACGGTACGCCCAGCGACAGGGATTTCCCCATTTTCCATTGGTGGGCTCAGGCATTCGCATCACGCGGCTATGCGGTTTTCCAGCCCAATTATCGTGGATCGGAGGCCCCCTCCACCGTCCCGCGTTTCGCCGACGCCGGCGAATGGGGCAGAAAAGTCCAGACCGACATCTCGGATGGGGTCGCGGCCCTCGCCAGCGCAGGCATCGTCGATCAGCGCCGCGCATGTATCGCCGGATCGGACCATGGCGGTTATGCCGCCTTGGCCGGCGTCACACTGCAGCAAGGTCTCTATCGCTGCGCCATATCGGTGGGCGGCTTCGGGGATGTCGACAAGCTGCTGACGGCCCAGATCAAACGCGGCAGCGTTACCTACAAGGTGGGCGGCCGCTTCAAACAGAGCTTCGGCAAGAACCTTGTCGGACTGTCGCCGATCGATCAGGCTTCGCGCGCCGACGCGCCGATCCTGCTGGTCCACGCGGAAGGCGATCTCGTCGTACCCTTCAGTCAGAGCAGCGACATGGCCGCGGCCCTCACCCGCGCGGGCAAGCCGGTCGAGTTCGTCAAGCTTCCCGGCGAGGACCACTGGCTGTCGCGCGGCGAGACGCGCCTCGCGATGCTCAAGGCGGCGGTCGCCTTCATCGAGAAG
>SCUQ01000577.1 GCA_004297635.1 Rhizorhabdus sp.
CGGCCTCGACCGAATCGATCGCGTCGCGCACCCATAGTTTGAAGTCGGTCGCGACCTGATCGTTGCGCGATCGGGCGGTGTGGAGCCGGCCCGCGGGGGCGCCGATCAGCTCGGCCAGCCGCCCCTCGGTCGCCATGTGGATATCCTCGAGCGCAAGATCGACCGGCACGCCCTGCTCGGCATATTCCGCCGCGACCTTGTCCAGGCCCCCGGAAATCGCGGCCGCATCGGCCTCCGTAACGATCTTCGCCTTGGCCAGCATCGCGACATGCGCCTTCGATCCGGCGATGTCCTGTTGCCAAAGCCGCTTGTCGAAGGGGATCGATGCGTTAATCTCGCGCATCACCGCGGCGGGCCCTTCAGCGAAGCGCCCTCCCCACATCTTGTTGGAGTTTCCCGTGCGGCCGTTGATCGCCTGTCTCCTCATATTGGCGCTGGCCGCCTGCGATAGTAAACCCAAGGACGCCCCGCAAGGCGGGCCTCCCGCCGAATCGGTCGGCAGGGTCGATATTTCACAGCGCGGCAAGGCGATGCCGGCCATGCCCTTCCTCGACGAGAAGGGCGGCCCGGCCACCCTCACCCAGTTCCGGGGCAAGCCGCTGATGGTCAATCTGTGGGCGACCTGGTGCGCGCCCTGCATTGCCGAGATGCCGCATCTCGACCGGCTGGCCGGCGAGGACGACCGCTTCCGGCTGATCACGGTGAGCGAGGATCTGGAGGGCGCCAAGGTCATCGAGCCCTTCTTTCGGGAGAAGGGGTTCAAGGCGCTGACCCGATATAGCGACCAGCAAAATGTGCTGATGGGCGCGCTGGGCACCGAGACGCTGCCGACGACGGTCTTCTACGACGCGCAGGGCAAGGAGCTGTGGCGCGTCTATGGCATGATGGACTGGAATGGCGCCCCGGCCCGGAAGCTGATCGGGGATGCCCTGGGGGGATAGGCTCGCCTTGCCGTCATGGGGGCATGTCCGGAGGCAGGAGAGATTCGACCGATGATGCGCCTGCTGATCGTCGCGCTGTTCGCGCTGCTCCCCGTCGCCGCCAAGGCCGCCTGTCGTCCCGGCATCTACGGCGAGGGCAGCGACCTCGTGATCCTCGGCGCTGCGGTCCCCGGCGCCGACAGCCAGCGCTGGCTGTATATGGATGGCCGGCGCGGCATGACCGGAAGGGATTCCGGCCTGTCCTGCGCTCATGACATCGTTTCGGTGGCCGGGCGGCGATTGTCGCGCCAGACGACAGGCGAGACCGCGAGCCGCTTCACCAGCCATGAGACGATGCTGGCCGGCCAGCTGATCGAACCGCCGGGGCCGGCCGATCCGCGGCGTCCGCTGGTGGTGATGGTCCACGGCTCGGAGAAGACCGCGGCGATCGGCTCCGTCTATGGTTATGCGCTCGCCGCGCAGGGTATCGGCGTCTTCGTCTATGACAAGCGCGGCACGGGCGCATCCGAGGGAATTTACAGCCAGAATTTCGAGCTGCTGGCCGACGATGCGGCGGCGGCGCTCGCCGAAGCGCGGCGGCTGGCACCGGGCCGGTTCGGGCGGGCCGGCTATTTCGGCGGCAGCCAGGGCGGCTGGGTGGCCCCGCTCGCGGCGACCCGCAGTGCGGCCGATTTCGTCGCGGTCGGCTTCGGCCTGGTCGCCTCCCCGATCGACGAGGATCGCGACCAGCTGCTCGATGAGGCGCGCA
>SCUQ01000578.1 GCA_004297635.1 Rhizorhabdus sp.
CCGACGCGGATTTCGAGTCGCGAGACACCATGTTTCCGCCTATGTCATGACTCAGTGCTTATGGGGATGGCGAACAGCATGAAGAAGGCCTTGATGGCAGTGCTGGCATGCGCGTTGAGCGCCCAGTCGGCGATGGCTGCGGAGATCGGACGGATCAAGCGCGCCGTGGGCACCGCATCGGTGGAACGCGGCAAGGCGAAGCTGACACCCATACCCGGTCTGCAGCTGCTATCCGGCGACAGGCTCGTCACCGGCAAGGACGGCCAGCTCAGCCTCAGCTTTATCGACGACACCCGTTTCTCCGTGGGTCCGAACAGCGTCATTTCGGTCGACCAGTTCGACTATAACCGCACCACTCAGACGGGTAATTTCGTGACGAAGGTCAATCGCGGCTCGCTGGCCGTGGTGTCCGGCCAGATCGCCCGATCGAAGCAGGACGCGATGAAGGTTCGCACGCCCACATCGCTGCTCGGCGTCCGCGGCACCCGCTTCATTGTCGAGGTCCCCAAATGAGCCGCGCGTTGCTTGCCCCCCTTCTGCTGACGGGGCTGGCGGGCTGCGCTACCCCGTCGCTGACGCTGCTGCCGAGCGAAGAGGGCAAGCAGGGCGCGGTGGCCGTGCTCGAAGAGAATGGCGTGCCGCGCGAAACGGTGGTGAGCGAGCTCAACAGCCGCACCAGCCTGTCCGGCCGCCCCCGCACCAAATCCATCGACCCGTCGAAGTTGAGCGCCGGCCAGCGTGCGCTGCTACAGGCGCTTCCTCCAGCACCGGTTCGGCTCACCCTGTATTTCCGCGAAGGCACCACCAGGCTGACCCCCGAATCCGAGCCCGGCCTCGATTTTCTGAAGAGCGAAGTGAAGGCCCGTCCCGGGGCCGAAATACAGGTGACGGGCTACACCGACACGCTGGGCAGCGATGCGGACAATGACGCCCTGTCGCAGCGTCGCGCGGAAGAAGTCCTGGCCGCCCTCGCCGAACAGGGGCTCGACCGCGACATGATGAGCGCGGTCGGCCGGGGCGAACGCGACCTGCGCGTCAAGACCGAGGACGGCGTCCGCGAACCCGCCAACCGCCGGGTGGTGGTGACCGTCCGCTAGCCGAGATATCGGACCGCCATCACCGTCAGATCGTCGGTCGGCTCGGTGCCGTCCTCGAACAGCCGAACCGCATCGCGTATCGATTCCACCATGGCGCTCGCGGTCGCCCGTCCCGCGAGCGCGGCGATCAGGCGATCGTGGCCGAACAGCGCACTATCGCCATTCTGCGCTTCGCTGACGCCGTCCGAGATGATCACCAGCGCTTCCCCACGGGCAAGCCGCATCGGCTCGTCGGGATAGGGGAAGTCGACGATGCAGAAGGGTGGCCCGCCGTCCAGCTTGTGGATCGCGATTCTGCCATCGACCATGATGTGCAGCGGATCTTCATGGCCCGCGCTCATTAGCACCAGCTCGCCCGTCGTCAGGTCCATGATGCCGATGAGCATCGTCACGTTCATGGACTCGCTGTTGTCGCGGCTCAGTTCCTCATTGAGGATGAAGGCCGCATCGGCAAGGCTCGGCACACCGCGCAGCACCACACTTTTCGCGAGCGCCTTGGACAGCGCCATGAACAGCGCGGCGGGCACCCCCTTGCCAGTGACATCGCCGACCAGAAAAGCGATGCGATCGGCATCCAGCCGGATCACGTCGTAAAGATCGCCGCCGATCGACTTTGCCGGTTCGAGCATCGCATCGACGTCGAGGCGGGGATCGAAGGCGGCGAGGTCGCTGCGCGCCGGCAACATGCCGAGCTGGATCGAGCGCGCTGCCTGCAGCTCGCCGGCGGCGGCCGCGGCGCCAATCTGTTCGTGGATCAGCGCCTCGCGCAGCCGTTCGCGCTCGCGCCGGGCCTCGATGAACATGCCACCCGCGACACCGGCGGCGGTCGTGCCGCCCAGCAACAGTGGCCGCAGCGGATCGACGAGCAAGGAGAACAGGTCGAAGGCAAGCCATGCGCCAATCGGGATAGCGACGGCGAGCCCGATCGGCAGGAGCAGCCAGCGCCGACGTGCCGCCAACACCAGAACCTGCAGCGACAGCAGCCCGCCAATTATCCATTCCAGCGGCGCGGCCCAGTGCGGCCGGTCGAGCCAGCCGCCCCGCAAGATCGCGTCGACCGCCTGCGCCTGGATGAGCGTGCCATAAGCCTCCGCCTCCATCGGGGTCGAGACGATGTCGGGCGTGCCGGTGGCCGACAGGCCGATCAGGACGATCTGGCCCGCAAAGGCATCCGCCGGGAAGCCCTGGCGCAGCACGTCCACCGCCGACGTGACCTGCGCGGGCGGGAAATGCCCGAAGCGCAGCAGCATGTCGCCACTGGCATCGACGCCGATCCGGCGAC
>SCUQ01000579.1 GCA_004297635.1 Rhizorhabdus sp.
TCAAGAAGGTTCGAAAATCCGCCGGAATGCCGTTGAGACGCTGTCTCAACGACCTCACACCGCGTCTCAGATCGGCTCGCCGCTCAGCCGCTGACAGATCAGGTCAAGCTGGTCGAGCGTCGAATAGGCGACCGAAATCAGCCCGCCCTTCTCGCCATGGTCGATCGTCACCTTGAGCCCCAATATGTCGCCAATCTGCCGCTCGAGCGCGGCGACATCGGCATCGGCGCCGCCGCCGCCGCCGCCGGCTCCCCCTGCCCTGGATGCCTTGCCGCCTGCCGCCGGCTTGCCGCCGCGGGCGAGCTTCTCGGTCTCGCGCACCGACAGGCCGCGCGTGACCACATCCTGCGCGAGCGCCAGCGGATCGGGCGCGTTGATCAGGGCACGGGCGTGGCCCATGTCGAGCCGGCCATCGGCGACCATCGCGCGGACCTCTTCAGGCAGCGCCAATAGACGGAGCAGATTGGCGATATGGCTGCGCGACTTGCCGACGAGTTTGCCGACAGCCTCCTGAGTGTGGCCAAAATCGTCGATAAGCCGTTGATAAGCAACGGCTTCCTCGATCGCGTTGAGATCATGCCGCTGGACATTCTCGACGATCGCCAGTTCGAGCGTCTCGGCATCGGTCAGTTCGCGGACGATAGCCGGCAGTTCATGGATGCGCGCGCGCTGCGCCGCGCGCCAGCGGCGCTCGCCGGCGATGATCTGATACCCATGGCCATTGGGGCGCGGACGGAGCAGGATCGGCTGGATCAGCCCACGCGTCGCGATCGACGCGGCGAGCTCGGCGAGCTTCTCCTCGTCGAAATGGCGGCGCGGCTGATCGGGATTGGCCGAGATCGCCGCGACCTGGATCAGCTGGATGCCGGCCGGACGCTCGGCACCGGGCTCGATCGGCTGTTCGGCCGTCGCTTCGCCGAGCAGGGCGGACAGGCCCCGTCCGAGACCGCGGCGCGGACCATCGGCGCTCATGCCGCCTGCGCCTTCCGGGTCAGCCGCGCGATGCATTCGCGGGCGAGACTGATATAGGCCTCCGATCCGGTGCAGCGATGATCATAGATCAGCGCCGGCACGCCATGGCTGGGCGCCTCCGACAGACGCACATTGCGCGGGATCACCGTTTCGAACACCACATCCCCCAATACATCACGGACATCGGCAGCGACCTGCTCGGATAGCCGGTTGCGCCGGTCATACATGGTCAGCGCCACGCCGAGGATCGAGAGCTCGGGATTGAAGCGCGCACGCACCCGCTCGATCGTCTGGAGCAGCTGGCTCAGCCCCTCGAGCGCGAAGAATTCACATTGCAGGGGAACGAGCATCATGTTCGCCGCAACCAATGCATTGACGGTGAGCAGACCCAGCGACGGCGGACAATCGATCAGGCAGACGTCCCAGCGATCTTCTTCCTGTTCCAGCGCGCTGTGCAGCCGATGCGTCCGCTTCTCGACATCGATCAGCTCGATTTCGGCACCGGTAAGGTCGACGGTGGCGGGGATGAGGTCGAGCCGGGGAACCTGGGTCGCGATCGCGGCTTCTGCAACGGTACAATCCTGGCGCAGCAGCTCATAGCTGGATTGGCCGCGTGCGGCCTGTCCCACGCCGATGCCGGTCGACGCATTGCCCTGCGGATCGAGATCGACGAGCAGCACGCGCCATCCGGTCGCGGCGAGCGCGGTGGCGAGATTGATCGCGGTGGTCGTCTTGCCCACCCCGCCCTTCTGGTTCGCGATGGCGATCCGGATCATCGGCTTCCCTTGTCCCTGCCCCGTGGCTGCGCGCCGCCGGGGCGAATCTCGCGCGCGACGATGATCGCCGCCTCGGGATCGGTCATGCTTGGCTCGATCCGGAAATCACCCTGCCATGAAGTGGCGACGGCTTCCAGTTCGGAAGCTGCACTTCGCCCCTTTGGCAGCAGCCAGACGGTGTCGCGGTGTGAAAAGCGGTGCGCCAATGGGAGCAGCCGATCGAGCGGAGCGAATGCCCGCGCGCTGATCACGTCATATGACGTCGAATCGAGCGTTTCGAGCCGGCGGCCCGCCACCGTCACCCGATCGGCAATGCCAAGCGATTCGGCCATCGCGGTCAGGAAATCGATTCGCTTTCGCCGTGACTCGACGAGCGTCACCTGCAGCCCCTGGCGCATCACCGCCACCACCATGCCGGGAAAACCAGCACCCGATCCGAGGTCGATCCAAGTCTTTCCATTGGCCGGAGCGAGCGGAAGGAGCTGCGCGGAGTCGACGATATGGCGCGCCCAGAGATGATCGGCGGTCGAGGCAGCGATGAGATTCTGCCGCGGCATCTCGGCAATGACGATCGCGGCAAGCCGCTCCAGCCGGCCCATTGTTTCACGTGGAACAAGCGCCTCGATCCAGCCGCGGGCTTCCTCCTCGGTCATGCCGCGAGGCGCCTGGCATGCACCATGATCGCGGCCAGCGCCGCGGGAGTGATGCCGCGCACCCGCCCCGCCGCTGCGAGGTCGGCCGGACGGGCGGCATTGAGCCGCTCGACCATCTCATTCGACAGCCCGTGGATGGCACGATAATCGGCGATGCTCGCCAGGCCCACCCGTTCGTCCGCGCGCAGACGAGAAATTTCCTGATCCTGCCGCGCCAGATAGGGCGCGTAGCGGCCGTCCTGGATAAGCTCTGCGCGGACGGTCGCCGGAATCGCCGCAAGACCCGGCTCGAGCGCGAGCACTATATCTTCTCCCACTTCGGCATAGCGCAGCCAGTCGTAGAGCGACCGGCGGCCATGGTCCGCCGCAACCGCCGCTCCGGCGCCGATCAGCTCCGCCGAACCGGCGAGGCGCTGCTCCAAGATATCGCGCATCCCTGCGCGTGCGCTTTCGCGTTTCACGTGGAACGCCCGCCGTTCCGCTCCGACGGCGCCAAGACCATCCGCCCATCCGGTCAGCCTCGTGCCGGCATTGTCGGCCCGCAGCCGCAGGCGGTATTCGGCTCGGGCGGTCAGCATCCGATAGGGTTCGGACACGCCTTGTAGGGTCAGGTCGTCGATCATCACGCCGATATAGCTCGTCGCCCGGTCGAAGCGGATTTCGTCGCGCCCCCCCGCAAAGGCGGCAGCGTTCATTCCGGCCGCGAGGCCCTGCGCCGCCGCCTCCTCATAGCCGGTCGTGCCGTTGATCTGCCCGGCGCAGAACAGTCCCGGCATTGCTCTCAGCGCAAGCCCCGCCGTCAATGCGCGGGGGTCGATATGGTCATATTCGACCGCATAGCCGGGCTGGAGGATGTCGACCCGTTCCAGGCCGGCAACCGTGCGCAGCATCGCCAGCTGGACATCCTCCGGCAGCGATGTCGACACGCCATTCGGATAGATGCTGTGATCGTCCAGCCCTTCCGGCTCGAGGAATATCTGATGGCCATCACGGTCGCCAAACCGGTGGACCTTGTCCTCGATCGACGGGCAATAGCGCGGCCCCACTCCGCTGATCACGCCAGAGAACAAGGGCGACCGATCAAGCCCTGCGCGGATCACGTCGTGGGTGCGCTGATTGGTCCGGGTGATCGCACAGGCGAGTTGGGGGACGTGGCGGCGCGCGCTGAGCGCCGAGAAGGTCCAGCTTTCCCTATCGGATGGCTGCCTGTCCAGGCCGGCCCAATCAATGGTTCGGCCATCGAGGCGCGGCGGCGTCCCGGTCTTGAGCCGGGCGATCGGCAGGTCTAGCGCGCGCAGTTGCTCGGCTAGGCCGATCGCGGCGCCTTCCCCGACCCGCCCACCACTTCTGCACTCCATACCGAAATGCAGTCTGGCATTGAGGAAGGTGCCCGTCGCAAGCACGACCGCCGGCGCCTTCAATACGCGGCCATCGCCCAGAACGAGGCCGGCTGTTTCACGTGAAACATCGTCGATCAGCAGACGCTCGGCCGAGCCCTCGACGACTTCCAGACCATGCTGCGCCGCCAGCAGTTCATGGATCGCCGCCCTGTACAGCCGCCGGTCGGCCTGCACGCGCGGCCCCTGCACCGCCGCCCCCTTGCTGCTGTTGAGCATCCGATAATGGATTGCGGCGCGGTCGGCAGCGCGGGCGATGATGCCGTCACAGGCATCGACCTCCCGAACGAGATGGCCCTTGCCCAGCCCGCCGATGGCCGGGTTGCAGGACATCGCCCCAATCATGTCGCGGCGCATCGACACCAGCGCCGTGCGCGCACCCATCCGCGCCGCCGCCGCCGCCGCCTCACAGCCGGCATGGCCCCCACCGACCACGATCACGTCAAAGCTGTCCGCCATAGGCCGCCCGATATGGGACGCTGGCGGCAGAGTCAAAAGCGTTCCACGTGGAACGGCCTATTTGCCAATGCAGAAGCGCCCGAACAGACCATCAAGCATCTCCTCGGTCCCGGCCCGGCCGGTGAGGGCGTCGATTGCGGCGCGCGCGAGGCGTAGCGATTCGGCGACCAGCAGCGGGTCGGCTTCGGCCTGGCCGAGTGCCAGCGCATCGCCCAGCCGGTCGAGCGCGGTCCTCTGTCGCGCCGACAGGGCCGCTTCGTTTTCGCCCGGCAGCAGCCGGCCGGCCTTGTCCACAAGCATCACCTTCAATGCGTCGATCCCCTCGCCTTCCTGTGCCGAGACCAGGAGATCATACGCCGCTGGATCGAGCACGCGGCGATCGGCCTGCGTGCCGATCCTGACGGCGCCCGGCGGTGCGTCACCGGGCTCGCCCAGCCAGAGCAGGATATCAGCGCCCGCCATCGCCTGCGCCGCCCGCTCGATGCCGATCGCCTCGACCATATCACCTTGTCCGTCATGGAGGCCGGCCGTGTCGATCAACAGGAACGGTATCCCGCCGATCGCCACAGG
>SCUQ01000580.1 GCA_004297635.1 Rhizorhabdus sp.
CATGAACCGGTCGATGCCCAGGATCAGCGCCATCCCGGCGACCGGAACCGACGGCACGATCGACAGGGTCGCCGCGAGCGTGATGAAGCCCGCCCCCGTCACGCCCGCCGCGCCCTTCGACGAGATCATCGCCACCAGCAGCAGGCTGATCTGTTCGCCCAGCGACAGATCGACGTCGCAGGCCTGGGCGATGAACAGTGCCGCGAGCGTCATGTAGATATTGGTGCCGTCGAGATTGAACGAATAGCCGGTCGGCACGACGAGTCCGACGATCGGCTTGGCACAGCCCGCCCGCTCCATCTTCGCCATCAGGTTGGGCAGGGCGCTTTCCGACGACGAGGTACCCAGCACCAGCAGCAGTTCGTCCTTGAGATAGGCGATCAGCTTGAAGATCGAGAAGCCCGCCACCCGCGCGATGATCCCCAGCACGACGAGGACGAAGCCGATCGAGGTGAGGTAGAAGCACAGGATGAGCCCGCCCAGATTGGCGAGGGTATCGACCCCGAAGCGGCCGATGGTGAAGGCCATCGCCCCGAACGCGCCGATCGGCGCGGCCTTCATCAATATGCCGACGAGCCGGAACACGACCATGGTCAGGCGCTCGAGCAGGTCCGTGACCGGCTGAGCGCGCTCGCCGACCAGCGACAAGGCGATGCCGAACAGGATCGCGACGAACAGGACCTGGAGGATCTCGCCCCCGGCCAGCGCCGAGACCAGCGTATCGGGGATGATCCCCATCAGGAAGCCGGTGAGGCTCTGGTCGTGCGCCTTGGCGGCATAATCGGCGATATGGCTGCTATCGAGTTGGGCCGGCGCGATGTGCATTCCGGCCCCCGGCTGCACCACATTGGCGACGATCAACCCGACGATCAGCGCGAGCGTCGAGACAGTGATGAAATAGCCGAAGGCCCTGGCCGCAACGCGGCCGAGATCGCCGAGATGGCCAAGGCCGGCAATGCCGGTGACGACGGTCAGGAAGATCACCGGGGCGATGATCATCTTCACCAGCTTGATGAAAGCATCGCCCAGCGGTTTCAGCTGGACGCCGATATCGGGTGCGGCCCAGCCGAGCAGGACGCCGAACAGGATCGCGACGAGCACCTGGGCATAGAGCGAGCGCCAGAAAGGGGGGCGGACCGGCGGGGCTGCGTCGCTGTCGATGATCATATGGCAATCCCCTCCGTCGCGCGGACGATGCCCTAGTCCCCCCGCCCTGCCAAGGCCGTGTCCCTCAGCGTGTCAGGCGCAGCCCCACCCACAGGGTCCGGGGCGTCGCGCGTTCGACCACGCCGTCGGCCCCCACCGTCGCCTCGACCCGTTTGTCGGCGATATTCTCAGCCCGCAGCTCGACGCTGAAACCCTGGCCCAGTTCCACTGCCCCCACCGCGTCGAAGGTCAACGCGTCGTCGAGCGCGCGGCTATTCTGGTCGTCCTCGAACTGGGCGGCGACATAGCGCGCCGTCACGCCCAGCCGCGCCACGCCCGGCCGGCTCCATTCCCCCGCCAGGCTGAACTGGTCGCGCGGCGTCTGCGCCGGCCGCAGGCCGTCAAGCGCCAGCGCGGCGCCCCCGGCCCGCACGCGCGGATCGATATGGCTGTAGCTGCCGGTCAGGCGATATTCGCCCAGGGTCGCCATGCCGTCGATCTCGATGCCCCGGCTGCGGATCGCATCGACATTCTGGCGCTGGCGGGTGTTGGGCGCGATCGTGACATTGGAGATCGCATCGTCGAGCCGGTTCCAGAAGATCGTCGCCCCCAGCCGCCAGCCGGGCAGCGGCGCATAGGCGATGCCGCCTTCCACGCCCTTCACCCGTTCGGGATCGAGCAGCGGATTGGCGATCGTCGAATCATTGCCGGCGCGGAAGGGGCGGTAAAGTTCGTTGAGCGTCGGCAGCCGCCAGCCGCTATAGGCCGCCGCGCGCAGCGTGACCGCCGAGGCGCCATCCGGATTCCAGGCGATGCCGGCGCGGCCGGTCGTCTCGGTACCCGACCGATCGGGGTAGATCGCGCTGTTGGCCGGGACCGGCAACAACGTGTTGCGATTGAACTCGCGCCGCAGCCCGTCGCGCAGCTGCCACCGGTCGATCCGGCCGCTCGCGGTAAGCGTCAGCCCGTCGCCCGGAAGCAGCGCAAGCTCGGCGAAGGCGCCATAGATGGTCTGCGCCCCGCCCGCGATCCGGCCGGTATTGGTCGCGACGACCAGTTCCTGGGTCCGGCCCTTCACGCGGCGGATGTCGCCGCCGATGCGCAGGTTGCGGCCCTCCCCGAGCCAGGGCTGCAGCTCGACCCGGGCGCCCAGCCCGTTCGCGGGGACATTATATTGGTCGAGCGACTGGGTGACGGTCGCGCGGCGGGCACCGATGCTCGCGAAGCCGCTGGAGAATTCGCGGTGCTGGAGCCAGGCGGTCGCCTCCCAGCCCCATATTCCCCGGCCCACCAGCCGCACCGAGCTGTCGACCGCGAGATTGCTGTTGCCGGTGAAGGGCACGCCACGATCACGCTGGTCGAGCAGGAAGGAACCGTTCGCCTGCAGTTCGGTGTCGACACCGACCGGGATCACCGCGCGCGCGGCCAGCCTGCTCTGCCTGTAGCGCGCCGCCCGGTCGATCGGCCCACGGCGTTCCTCGACGATCGGGATGAAGCCGTCGCCCCGCGCAAAGCCGCCCGACAGCATCGCGAAACCGCCGCCCAGTCGCGCGGTCAGGGTCGCGTCGGCGTCGATCGATTCGCGGCTGCCATAGGCGATGCCGGCGCTCAGCCCGCGCGCCTCGTCCGGGCCGACACTCGACAATTCGATCGTGCCGGCCAGCGCGCCCGCGCCATAGACGCCGCTGCCGCCGCCCCGCGTCACCCGGACATGGCCGATCCGCGCGGGATCGAGCGCCGCCCAGCTGACCCAGCCGCCGAACGGATCGACCACCGGCACCCCATCGAGCAGGATCAGCGCGCGGGTGGAGGCGTTGCCGCCCAGGCCCCGCAGGGTCGCCCCCTGGCTGGTCGGGTGCGCCGAGCGCGCGTCCGAGCGGCGGAACTGCTGGAAGCCCGCGGCATCGCGCAGGATATCCTCCATCCGCCCGCTCGCCGACATCTCCAGCCGGCTGCGATCGATCGCGATCAGGTCGAATGCGGCATCGCCCGGCGAACGTTGCAGGCCCTGCCCGGTGACGATGATGTCGGCGTCCTCGGCCTGGGCGGGTGTCGCCAGAATGCCAAGACAGCCCGCACCCAACAGATAATGAAAAAGCCGCACAACGTCCCTCGCTTTCGCGGGAGCGGATGGCCAGTGCGGGCGGTGCCGTCAACGAAAATGCGTCGACCAGACGTCGGGCTAGGCTGCCACCTCGAAACGCTGGGCATAGCGTGAAGCGATGCGGGCGACCGGCATCAGCACGAACACATCGATCGTGTTGAAGGCGCGGTCGATGTAGGCGCCCTCGCCGACCTGGGCACCGACCCGCAGATAGGCCTTGATCAGCGGCGGCAGACGGCGGAGTGCGAGGCGCGGATCATAGCCGCCGATCGCCAGGCTGCCGAGCGGGATGGCATCGGGCCCGATCGCACGGGCACGCAGCTCGGGCAGCGCCAGATGGTCATGTGCCAGGAAGGACAGGCCTTCGGCATGTTCGACGGGGTCGATGCCGGGAAAGCTGGCGCAGCCGAACATGTAGCCGATGCGATGCTGCTGCAGATAATCGGCGATGCCGCGCCACAACAGCTGGATCGTACCCGCGTCGCGATAGGCCGGATCGACGCAGGAGCGACCGAGTTCGAGCAGTTCGACGCCAGTGCGGCGGCCATGGGCGATGACGGCCGAGAGATCGAATTCATGCGCTGAATAGAAACCGTCATGCGCCTCGGCGATGCTCTGGCGCAGAAGCCGGTAGGTGCCGACCACCGGGCTGCCCGGCCGGGCATGATCCTCGACGAGGAGATGGTCGCACAGCATGTCATAGGGATCGACGTCGCGATCGCCGGCCGGACCGCCGGCCTGCGCACCCATGTCGCGAAAGAAGATATCATAGCGCAGCCGCTGCGCCGCAACCACGTCGGCCTGCCCCTGCGCCAGCCGTACGGCCAGGCGGCGTTCGGGTATCTCAACGGGCCGAGACGATGCTTCCGGCATGGGCCTGTCCCCCTGTTGCAACGATGGGACGGCAAATAATGCGGCAATGCGACATGGCGGCTACCGCCCCGCGATGCATTTGCTACAAGCTGGTTCCAGGGCCGTGACGGTCGTTCCGGCCAGCTAAGGGAGATTTTGGTGACGGCACCCAGCGAGAAGCTTCTGCTGTTCGGCGCGACCGGCGATCTGTCGCAGCGCATGTTGCTGCCGTCGCTCTACGGGCTGGCCGCCGACGCGCTGCTGCCGGCCGATCTGCGGATCATCGCCACGGCGCGCAGCGCGCATGACGACGCCGGCTTCGTCGCCTTCGCCGAACAGGCGTTGCGCCGGTTCGTGCCGAGCGAACGGCTCAATGAGGAAGCGCTGGCCAGTTTCCTGCGGCGCATCGCCTATGTGCCCGTCGACGCCTCGAAAGAGGACGACTTCGCGGCGCTGGCCAGCGCGGTCGGATCGACCGACAAGGGGCTGTCGATTTTCCTGTCGACCGCGCCGTCGCTGTTCGAGGCAACGATCGGCGGCCTCGCCCGGGCCGGGCTGGCGGGCGACGGCGTACGGATCGGCCTCGAAAAGCCGCTGGGCTACGACATGGCGTCGAGCCGGCACATCAACGACGCGGTGGCGGCGGTCTTCCCCGAGGACCGGACCTTCCGGATCGATCATTATCTGGGCAAGGAAACCGTCCAGAACCTGCTGGCGCTGCGCTTCGCCAACAGCCTGTTCGAACCGCTGTGGCGCGAGGGCGGGATCGATCATGTCCAGATCACCGTGTCCGAGACGGTCGGGCTCGAGGGCCGGGTCGGCTTCTACGACGGCGCCGGGGCGATCCGCGACATGGTCCAGAACCACATGCTCCAGCTGCTCGCACTGGTCGCGATGGAGCCGCCCGCCCAGTTCAACGCCACCGCCGTGCGCGACGAGAAGGTGAAGGTGCTGCGCTCGCTGCGCCCGATCGACCGCGCGACCGCGGGCACCCATAGCGTCATCGGCCAATATGGTCCCGGCGCGGTCGCGGGCGGCGCGGTGCCCGGCTATCTCGATGAGCTGGGCAAGCCATCGGACACCGAAACCTTCGTCGCCATCAAGGCGCATATCGACAACTGGCGCTGGAACGGCGTCCCCTTCTACCTGCGCACCGGCAAGCGCCTGCCCAGCCGCCAGTCGGAAATCTTCATCCAGTTCAAGGGTGTGCCGCACTCTATCTTCGACGGGCGGGGCGCGGTCCTGCAACCGAACAAGCTGATCATCCGTTTGCAGCCCGACGAGAATATCCGCCTGATGCTGATGTCGAAGGAGCCCGGGCTCGATCGCAACGGCATCCGGCTCAGGGAAATGCCGCTCGATATCTCCATGCCGAACGCCTTTGCCGATACCCGCCGCCGGATCGCCTATGAACGGCTGCTGCTCGATCTGGTCGAAGGCGATCAGACGCTGTTCGTGCGGCGCGACGAAGTGGAGGCGCAGTGGGAATGGATCGACGCGATCCGCGACGGCTGGGCCGCCAATGCGATGAAGCCCAAGCCCTATACCGCGGGGACCTGGGGTCCATCGGCCGCCATCGCGCTCACCGAACGCGACGGGGTGACGTGGCACGATTAAGCGGTTGCAATTCCTCCCCGGCACGGGGAGGGGGACCGGCGAAGCCGGTGGAAGGGGCTGGCCACGAGCGCATGCCATCGCTGTTGCGCTTGCCGAGACCTCCCTCCCGGTGCCCGGGAAAGAAAGGATAGACTATGATCGAAGCCGAATGGTGGGACTATGAGGATGCGGCCGAGCTTGCCGATGCGGTGGCGGGCGATGTCGGCTTCATCATCGAATCGGCGCTGGACGCACGCGGCCAGTGCCTGCTGGCGCTGCCCGGCGGCAAGACGCCGCTGCCGATCTACGAGAAGCTCGCCAAGGCGAAGCTCGACTGGAAGAAGGTGACGATCATCCCGACCGACGAGCGCATCGTGGCGATGACCGATCCGCTGTCCAACGCGGCGATGCTCGCCAAGATCTTCCTGCCCAGGGGCGCCCGCGTGATCCCCGTGATCAGCGAGAAGGCACCCGACTATAAAAGCGCAGGGGGCGCCGCAGATGCGCGGCTGCAGGATTTCCCCTTCCCGCCCGATCTCGTCTGGCTCGGCGTCGGCGCCGACGGGCACACCGCCTCGATCTTCACCGGCCCGGACCTTGCCGACGCGCTCGAAGCGCCCAAGGGTCGCCGCATGGTCGGCGTGATGCCCGATCCGATGCCGCCCGAGGCGCCGGTCGCACGCGTGACGCTGACCAAATCGGCGATCCTGTCGGCGCGCACCCTGATGCTGGTGCTGACGGGCAAGGACAAGAAGACGCTGCTCGAACGGGCCATCAAGGAGGGGGCGGGCTCGAGCCTGCCGGTGGGCCGCGTGCTCGCCGATGCCGAGCAGGCGATCGATATCCACTGGAGCGCGTAAAGCGCGGGAGCGAAGAAGATGGGCCTGCACCCTGCCGTCGAAGCCGTTACCGCCCGGATCGTGGAACGGTCCAAGCCGGGCCGGGCCGCCTATCTCGACCTGATCGCCCGCGAGCGGGAGAGCGGCGTCGACCGGCCGAACCTGTCCTGCGGCAATCTCGCCCATGGCTTCGCGGCGTCGGGCGAGGACAAGGCGGCGATCCGCGACGGCGGTCGCATGAACATCGGCATCGTCACCGCCTATAACGACATGCTGTCGGCGCATCAGCCCTATGGCCGCTATCCCGAGCAGATGAAGCTGTGGGCGCGCGAAATTGGCGCGACCGCGCAGGTGGCGGGCGGCGTGCCGGCGATGTGCGACGGGGTGACGCAGGGCCAGCGCGGCATGGAATTGTCGCTGTTCAGCCGGGACACCATCGCGCTGTCCACGGCGGTCGGCCTCAGCCACGGCATGTTCGAAGGGGCGGCGCTGCTCGGCATCTGCGACAAGATCGTCCCCGGCCTGCTGATCGGTGCGCTCCGCTTCGGCCATCTGCCGACGATCCTGGTGCCGGCCGGCCCGATGCCGTCGGGGCTCGCCAACAAGGAAAAACAGCGCGTCCGCCAGCTCTATGCCGAGGGCAAGGTCGGGCGGGCCGAGCTGCTGGAGGCGGAGTCCGCATCCTATCATGGCGCGGGCACCTGCACCTTCTACGGCACCGCCAACTCGAACCAGATGATGATGGAGGTGATGGGGCTCCACATCCCCGGCGCGGCCTTCATCAATCCCGGCACGAAGCTTCGGCAGGCGCTGACCCGCGCTGCCGTCCACCGCCTCGCCGCGATCGGCTGGGACGGCGACGATTATCGCCCGCTGGGGCTGTGCGTCGACGAGAAGGCGATCGTCAACGCCGCGGTCGGCCTGCTCGCGACCGGCGGATCGACCAACCATGTCATCCATCTGCCCGCGATCGCGCGGGCGGCCGGCATCGTCATCGACTGGGAGGATATCGACCGGCTTTCGTCGGCCGTGCCGCTGATCGCGCGCGTCTATCCGAACGGCGCCGGCGACGTGAACCATTTCCAGGCGGCGGGCGGCATGGCCTATGTCATCGCCACCCTCATCGACGGCGGCCTGCTCCACCGCGACATCCTGACCGTCGCGGGCCAGGATCTGGGCGACTATGCCAGGGACCCGCAGCTCGATGGCGAGGCGCTGACATGGGCGGAGGCGCCGACAGCCTCGCTCGATCCGACGATGCTGCGCTCGCACGCCGATCCATTCCTGCCCGACGGGGGCATGCGGCTCGTCCAGGGCAATCTCGGGCGCGGCACGTTCAAGACCAGCGCTGTCGACAAGGCGCGCTGGACGATCGAGGCGCCATGCCGCGTGTTCGACGACCAGGACGATGTCACCCGGGCCTTCAAGGCGGGCGAACTCGACCGCGACGTGATCGTCGTCGTCCGCTTCCAGGGGCCGAAGGCCAACGGCATGCCGGAGCTGCACAAGCTCACCCCGCCGCTGGGCGTGCTCCAGGACAAAGGCTTCAAGGTCGCGCTCGTCACCGATGGCCGCATGTCGGGCGCGAGCGGCAAGGTGCCTGCCGCGATCCACCTGAGCCCGGAGGCGCTGGGCGGCGGCCCGATCGGCCGCCTGCGCGACGGCGACATCGTCCGGCTGTGTGGCCATGACGGTTCGATCGAGGCGCTGGTCGATCCGGCCGAATGGGCCGCGCGTGCCTTGGCGCAGCCGCCGGTCCAGCAGCAGGGCACCGGGCGCGAGCTGTTCGCCTTCATGCGGCAGGGCGCCGATACCGCCGAGCGCGGCGGATCGGCGATGCTGGCGGCGGCGGGGCTATGAACGCGGCCTTCCTGCTCCCCTCCGCTCGTCCTGAGCAAGGACTGAGCTCGCCCAAGGCCCGTCTCGAACGATCCTTCGAGACGCCGTTTCGACTTCGCTCAATGGCTCCTCGGGATGAGCGGAGGGGAGCGAGGTCCACAGGGACGGCTTTCACCCCATGAAGCTCGTCGCCGTCGATCTGGGCGGAACCCATGCGCGCTTCGCGATCGCCGAATTGCACCCCGATCGCCGCCCGACGCTGAGCGAGACGGTCAAGTATCGGACCGCCGACTTCGCCGGCCTGCCCGGCGCCTGGGCGGCGTTCGCCGAGGCGCAGGGGGGCGCCCTGCCCGGCGCCGCGAGCATCGCCATCGCCGGGCCGGTCGAGGGTGATCTGATCCGGTTCACCAACAACAGCTGGACGATCCGGCCCGCCACGCTCGCCGCCGAACTGGGCATCGACCGGCTCGCCCTGTTCAATGATTTCGCCGCCATGGCTGCAGCGGTCGGTGTATTGGACGACAGCGAACTCATCTATCTCGGCGGCCCGGCCGGCCCGCTCCCGGCAGACGGCGTCACCACCGTGATCGGGCCGGGCACCGGGCTCGGCGTCGCCCAGTTGCTGCGCCATCGGGGCCGGCGGATCGTGCTGGCGACCGAGGGCGGCCATATCGACTTCGCCGCGCTCGACGGCTTCGAGGAGAGGCTGCTCACGCGTATGCGCGAGCGGCATCGCCGGGTCTCGGTCGAACGGATCGTGTCCGGCCCCGCGCTCGCCGATATCCACGCCACCCTGGCCATGCTTGGCGGCCGATCGATCGTCCCGCGCGACGATGCCGCGCTGTGGGCCGCAGCCATCGATGGCGGCGATCCGCTGGCGGCGGAAGCGCTCAACCGCTTCACCATGGCGTTCGGCGCGATCGCGGGCGATCTCGCGCTCGCCCATGGCGCCCATAGCGTCGTCATCACCGGCGGACTTTCCAACCGTATCGAGGAGCGGCTGCGCGGCCCGCTCTTTCAAGACCGTTTCCGCGCCAAGGGCCGCTTCGAAGCGCGTATGGCGCAGTTCCCGATCCGGCTCGCCCGGCATCCCGAAGCGGGGCTGCTCGGCGCCGCCGCCGCCTTCCAGGAGGACCAACGATCATGAATGTCGAACAGGTGATGACACTGGCGCCCGTGATACCGGTGCTCGTCGTCCATGACGTCGCCCATGCCCGGCCGATCGCCGAGGCGCTGGTGGAGGGCGGCCTGCCCGCGCTGGAGGTCACGTTGCGGACGCCCTGCGCGCTCGACGTGATCCGCGAAATGGCGAAGGTCGAGGGTGCGGTGGTCGGCGCCGGCACGGTGCTCAACCCCGACGATGTCAGGGCGAGCGTCGATGCCGGCGCCCGTTTCCTGGTCTCGCCGGGGCTGACCGAGCCGCTGGCCAACGCCGCGATCGCCAGCCAGCTCCCCTTTCTGCCCGGTACCGCCAATGCCGGCGACATCATGCGCGGGCTCGACATGGGGCTGACCCATTTCAAATTCTTCCCCGCCATGACCAATGGCGGCATCCCCGCGCTCAAGGCGCTCGCCGCGCCCCTGTTCGCCGCTCGCTTCTGCCCGACCGGGGGCATCACCGAGCAGACCGCTGCCGACTGGCTCGCACTCGACGCGGTGCTGTGCGTCGGGGGCAGCTGGGTCGTGCCGGCGGGCACGCCCGATGTCGCGGAGATCGTGAAGCGGGCAAGAGCGGCGGCGGCGCTGCGCGGCTGACGCGCCTCTGCCAAATGGCCGAGCGGGGGGGAATAAGCGCCGTCGCGCAAGCGATTCTCGCCCATCCGAGCGACTAGCGGGATGGACGGCGTCCCGCTGTTGCCGATATGTCACGGATTATATTAGATTTTTTGC